>JBAXJZ010000099.1:0-10288 GCA_037137595.1 Burkholderiales bacterium
GACCGGCCCGCCCGGGCCCCGGCTCCGCGGCCGCGGCCCGGCCGCGCGTGCCGGGGCGGGGCTTATCCTCGGTCCACGCGCCCCCGAGGCGCGACCCACGAGATCCGAGAGACCCCACCGGGAGGAGACCCCCGTGCGCCCCACCCCGACCCGATCCGCGCTCGCCGCGGCCCTGGCGCCCGCGATCGTCGCGTCCGCCGTCCTCGTCGCGCCCGCGCCCGCCGACGCACGTGTGACCCGCATCGAGATCCTGCGCGTGGAGCCCGCCTTCGGCGGCCGCGTCTTCGGCGACGCGGGCGCGTTCGAGCGCGTCGTCGCGCGCGCCCACGGCGAGCTCGACCCCGCCGCGCCCGCCAACGCGTCGATCCAGGACATCGCCCTCGCGCCGCGCAACGCCGCGGGGCGCGTCGAGTACGCCAGCGACCTCGAGATCGTCCGGCCGGCCGACCCGTCGAAGTCCAACGGCGTGCTGTTCCTCAACATCCTGAACCGCGGCAACAAGGGCGGGCTGTCGCTGTTCAACGCGGACGTGCCGCCCAACGTCCCGCAGATCAACGCGCTCGCCAACGCCGGCGACGGCTTCCTGCAGCGGCAGGGCTACACCCTGGTCTGGTTCGGCTGGCAGGCCGACGTGCTGCCGGGCGCGGACCGCATGCGGCTGCAGGTGCCGGTGGCGCGCAACGCCGACGGCTCGCCGATCACCGGCACCGTGCGCAGCGAGATCGTCGTGCAGCAGCCGACCACCACGGTGCCGCTCGCGCACGGCTGGTTCACCGGCGCCACGCACGCGCCCTACCCCGTCGCGAACACCGACCACCGCACGCCCGCGGCCGACGGCTTCGTGCCCACGCTCACGATGCGCACCCGTGCGCAGGCCGCGCCGATGGTGTTCCCGCCGGACCGCTGGTCCTTCGGCGCGTGCCCGGACGGCAAGGCCGCGACGCCGAGCGCCACGCAGGTCTGCCTGCCCGAGGGCTTCCGGCCCGGCCGCGTCTACGAGCTCACCTACCGCGCGCGCGACCCGCTGGTGCTGGGCATCGGCTTCGCGGTCGCGCGCGACGTCGGCGCGTTCCTGAAGCACGACGCGGCCGACGACGCCGGCACCCCGAACCCCGCGCGCGTGAAGGACGCGAAGACGATCGTGATGGGCTCGTCGCAGAGCGGCCGCTTCATCCGCTCCTTCCTGCACCGCGGCTTCAACCGCGACGAACGCGGCCGCATCGTCTACGACGGCGCGATCCCGCACATCGGCGGCGGCCTGATGCCGCTCGACGTGCGCTTCGGCCAGCCCGGCCGCTCGGCCGGCACCGAGCAGGTCGACAACCTGTACCCGGGCACCGAGTTCCCGTTCGCGTACACCCGAGTCACCGACCCGCTCACCGGCCGCAGCGGCGGCCTGCTCGACCGCTGCTCGGCCGACGGCTCGTGCCCGAGGATCGTCCACGCGGCGACCGCGCTCGAGATGTGGGAGCTGCGCCAGTCGCTCGGCTTCACCGATCCCACCGGCACGCGCGACCTGCCCGAGCCGCCGAACGTGCGCAGCTACATCATGGCCTCGACCCAGCACGCGCCGGCTTCGGTGCCGCTGCCGCAGAAAGGGCCGTTCGGGCCCAGCTGCCAGCAGCAGCCGAACCCGAACCCGCACGTGTGGACGATGCGCGCGCTGTTGACGGCGACCACCGCGTGGGTGAAGGACGGCGTCGAGCCGCCGCCGTCCGAGCGGCCGACGATCGCCGCGGGCACGCTGGTCGCCCCCGACCAGGTGCGCTTCCCGTCGATCCCCGCGAACGACTACGGCGGCGTGCCGCGGCCCGCGGTGCGCTTCCGTGCGGTCCACAACCCGCTGTCGCCGCAGGACTACGGGACGGGCTTCCGCGCGGCCGACACCGCGGGGGTGCTGACCGTCGACCCGCCGCGGCTCGCGAGCGGCCGCTACAACGTGCTGGTCGCGCAGGTCGACATCGACGGCAACGACCTCGGCGGCATCCGCAACCCGATGGTCCAGGTGCCGATCGGCACCTACACCGGCTGGAACGCGTTCGACGACGGCTGGTTCGAGGGCGGCTTCTGCACGCTGCAGGGCGCGTTCGTGCCGTTCGCGAGGACCCGCGACGAGCGGCTGCGCACCGGCGACCCGCGCCCGTCGATCGAGGAGCGGTATCCGACGAAGGAGGCCTACGTGGCCGCGATGCGCCGCGCGACCGACGCGCTGGTCGCCCGCCGCCACCTGCTGCCCGAGGACGCGCGGCGGCTGGTGGCCGAGGCCGAGCGGGACGGGGTACGCACCGGGCCCTGATCGGGGCGCCGGGGCCACGGACGCCGCGCCGTCCGCCCCGGCGGCACGGCCCTCCCATCGGACGGCCGGGAGCCGCCGGGCGTCGCCGTGACAGACTGCCCGGCACGGCGTCCGGCGCGGGCGCCCCGACCCGCGATCCGGAGCCGGCCGCGATGCACGACGCCCACACCGAGCACTACCTCCTGCCGAGCGCCTCGCTGCAGTCGTTCATCGACCACGCCGAGCGGGTCGCCGACGATGCCGACCGCGACGCGCTGATCGACGCCTGGCGCGCCGCCGCCGACACGATGGCCCGCATCGAGGACGCCGAGGCCGGCTGCGCGGACGAGCCCGGCATCCTGGAGATCCCGGACGCCATGGCGGACCACGTCGATGCGTTCGTCGGGGTCCCCGAGGTGAACCGCGCGTTCTCGCGGGTGCCGGTCTCCTTCGGCCTGATCGAGATCGACGCGACGATGACCGCGCGCGGCACGCTCCGCGAGGCGACGCTCGAGGCCTGCCGCCGGCGCTGGCCCGCGGACCTCGACGATCCGGCGCTCGTCGCCGCCTGCCTGCCGGTCGAGCCGCCGGCGCGGCACGACGTCCGGGCCCGCTTCGAGCACGGCGCGATGACGCTTCTCGCCGAGGACCCCGCGCTGCGCTTCCTCGGCGCCCGTCTGCGGGTCGGCGACGAGGCGGCGGCCCTCGAGGCCGGCGGCACGGTCGATGCCGGCCTGGAACTGAGCTTCGGCCGCGGCCCCTCCGTGCTGCACGCGGTCCGGCACGCCGGCCGGCTGCTGCTGGTCGACGGCCATCACCGCGCACGCGTGCTGCGCGCGCTCGGCCAGACCTTCCTGCCCTGCGTGATCTCGGCCTGCGCCGACCTCGACGACGTGCGGGCGGCCGCGCCGGAGCTGGCCGGCATCGACCTGGACCGCTTCTTCGAGGCGCCGCGTCCGCCGCTGCTGCGCGACTTCGATCGCCCGGCGCTCGTCCACACGCACCGCGTGCGGGCGACGCGCCGGCTGCTCCGGGTCAGGGTGACGGTCGAGGAAGACCGCCTGCCCTGAGGCTCGGGCCGACCTACCGCCCGCTCACTCGTACCACTCGGCCTGCGCGGCGCGCCGCTCGAGGTCCCACCAGCCCACCAGGCCGCGCACCTCCGGCGGCGCCTGCTCGAAGAACTCGCGCGTGAAGCGCAGCGGCGGCTGCAGGTGGTAGTTCCGGCAGTCGCGGAACCAGGGTCGCGAGTAGACGAGGTTGAGGATCGGACGGACACGGTCCGAACGGTTGCCCAGGCCGTGGTGCGCGACCGAATAGTCGAGCAGCACGATCGACCCCAGCGGCACCACCGGGTCCTGGTGGGGCAGCGCGTCGCACTTGCGCAGCGGCACGCGCTGCGAGGCCTTGAAGACCCGCGTCGCGCCCGTCGTCTCGTCGAGCTCGAGCAGCGGCACGATCGCCTGCGCGGCGAACGCAGGGTGCTCCAGCAGCCAGCCGTGCTCCTCGAAGAGCTCGGAATGGTCCTTGTGGGTCGTCTGGTCCTCGCTGCCGGGCAGCGAGACCACGGCGGTGTAGGCGCTGAGGATGCACTCCTTGCCCAGCACGCGGCGCATCACCGGCAGGATGAGCCCCGAGGCGATCAGTTCGGGGGCACCGAACACGTCGTCGAGCGTCATCGTGAGCATCCATCGCCGGTCGCCGACCTCGAGGGCGTCCGGGTGCTCGCCGTCGTGCAGCTCGCTGCCGTAGCGCTCGGCGAAGGCCGACTGCATCGTCGCGATCGTCGAGGCCGCGAACACCTCGTCGAGCTGCACGACGCCGTAGCGCCGGAACAGCTCGGCCACCAGCGCCTCGCTGTCCGGTTCGAGCCGGCCGGACGCCTGCTCGGCCGCGCTCACCGTCCAGCGGGGCAGCGCGCCCTCCACGTCGGCCTGGGCGATCGCCGCGCGCATCGCGTCGAGGCGGCGAGCCGCTTCGGCGACCGCACCGTCCGCCGCGCCGGCATCGACGTCCGCCAGCCGCGTCCGCGCCGCATCGAAGTCGAGCCGCGCGAGCGCGCAGCGGGCGAGGCCGGCATGCAGGCGCGTGTCCGCCGGATCCTTTGCCAGCGCCTCGGTGAACGCCTCCTCGGCCAGGGCCGCGTCGCCCAGCCGCCAGGCGAGCGCACCGTACCGGCCGATCAGGCCCACGTCCTCGGGCGCCCGCGAGAGCCGGTCCTGGACGATGCGGAACGCGCGATGCCATTCGGCGCGACGCTCGTAGTCGTCGGCGCAGGCGTCCGCCGTCGCGGGGTCGGCGCAGGCGAGCCAGTCGCACAGGTCCAGCAGGTCCGACAGCTTCGTGCGCAGGATCGCGGCCGACGACGCGCGCCGGGTCTCTCCGGGGTAGCGGCCATAGCTCGCGACGAACGACGCGAGCCCCGCGCACAGCGGTCCGGGCAGGCCCTCGAGCAGCGCTTCGCGGGTCGCATAGCCGCCGCCCGCCAGCGCGTCGACGTAGGCCGCGACGCGCTCGGCGACCGCGGACGCCGGCGGCTCGCGGCCCTCGGCGAGCCGCTTCAGCACGATCGTCGCGTGGGCGCAGCCCTGCAGCACGCCGTGCAGGCACAGGCCCGCCGGACCCGAGGCCACCTCGTCCCAGTCGAAGAACCGCACCGAGCCGTCGTCGCGGATCGCGACGTTGCCGCGGTGCAGGTCGCCATGGCTGATCGTGGGCGGCAGCGTGCGCCCGCGCGCGGCCTGCGCGCGCAGCAGCGGCGCGCGTGCCGCGAAGAGCGCGCGGTAGCGCCGCGCCTCGGTCTCGCCGACGAAGTACGCGGCCCCGACCGGCGCCGTCTCGTCCTCGCCCGGTCGGTCGAGGAAGGCGAGCAGCGCGTCGATCGCGGCCATCGGGTCGAGCCGCTCCAGGCACGCGAGCAGTCCCGGCGACGTGGCGGCCCGGGCCTGCATCGCGCCGAACCGCGCGAGGACGGCGGGCATCTCGTCGTCGGTCGTCGGCGTGTGACCACCGTGGTCCGCGAACAGCAGCCAACCGCGTTCGGCGTCGGCCGCGATCACCTCGGGCACCTCGTCGCGGAACCGCTCGGCCACCGCGACCACGCCGGCCACGGCGGCGCGACGGCCCGCGGGCACCACCTTCAGGTAGCGGTCGCCGGCGGGCTCGCTCAGCCGATACGTGCACGCCCAGTTGTTCTCGACGACGGTCTCGAGCCGCGACGCGGGCACCCGGCCGAGCGCCCATTCGATCGCGCCCTCGTGCCCCGGGACGCACTGGAAGTCGCTGTCGATCATCGTGTTCTCCGCGCTCATTTCGACGCTCCGATCAGCTCGATGCCCACGCGCTCGAACCAGTTGTCGTCGTCGTGCCACTCGTGCGCGCCGCCCTCGGCGTTGTAGTTGATCGTGAGCTCCTCGCCGACCTCGATGTCGCGCGCGGCGACGTAGCGCATCAGGTTGCGTCGCGGGTCGGCGACGTAGCGCAGGTTCGCCGGGTTGTCGTGGTTGTACATGCTGCCGAAGCCGAGGGCGACCGCCTGGCTGCGCGGCACGCCGGTCAACGCGGTCCAGTCGAAGACGTAGGTCTTGAGCAGCGCGGGCAGCGTGTCGTAGTCGGTCTTGAGCACCAGCACCGGTGCCACCTCGACCACCTCGCCACGGGCGAAGCGGCACGTGGAAAAGACTCCTTTTCCCTTCGCGGTGCCGGTGTCGCGGATGCAGAGGTCGGGAGCGTCGATGCGGTCCATGGAGATCCTCGTGGGCGTCGTGACGGTGACTGTGCGCATCGCGTGCCTGCGTCGCGAGGAGCTAAATCACTCCCGCGATTCCGGGACCCGCCCCGCGGACCCACTCCCGACACCATCCATCTCCGAGTGCCAACTAGTGCAGCGACTCGGTGCATGGCGAATGGAACCCTTCCACACGTCCCGATGTCCGACGAACGGCCGCCCGTTCCGACGGACGGTGATCGGAGGGCGTTCGGGACAGAGTGAACCTCAATCAACCTGGAGAATGGAATGCGAGTTCTGTCACTCGAAGAGCAGCTGAACGTCGCCGGTGGCGGCAAGTGCTGCAAAGGCGGCGGCAAGGGCGGCGGCAAGGTCGGCGGCAAGGGCGGCGGCAAGGGCGGCGGCAAAGGCGGCGGCAAAGGCGGCGGCTGCGGTGGTGGTGGTGGTGGTGGTGGTGGTGGTGGTGGTGGTGGCGGCAACGGCGGCGGCGGCAAGGGCCGCGGCAAGCGCTGCTGACCAGCACTAGTCTAGGGTCGAAACAAGGGCGCCTTCGGGCGCCCTTCTTCTTTCCCGTGGGCCGCGTGCGGCCGCCTGCCCGGTTGTGTGCGCGCCGGTCCGCTCAGCCGACGGCGGACTCGCGCCGCTCGGCCGCGACCCGCAGGTCGCCCACCACCCGGCCTTGCTCGAGCGTGATCACCCGATGCGCCGAACGGATGGTCTCCGGCCGATGGGCGATGATGATCCGGGTCACGCGCGTGCGGCGGATCGCGTCGTTGACGGCCTTCTCGAGCTTCACGTCGAGGTGGCTGGTGGCCTCGTCGAGCAGCAGGACGCGGGGCTGCCGATAGAGCGCCCGAGCCAGCAGCACGCGCTGCTTCTGTCCGCCCGACAGCGAGGTGCCCATGTCGCCGATCAGCGAGTCGTAGCCCATCGCCATCGCGCGGATGTCGTCATGGACCGCGGCCATCCGCGCGCACTGCTCGATCCGCTCGCGGTCCGGCCGCGTCGCGAAGAAGCTGATGTTGTCGGCGATCGAGCCGGCGAGCAGGTGGTCGTCCTGCATCACCACGCCGATCGCCCTGCGGTAGGTCTCGAGCCCGAGCTGCGCGATCGGCTCGCCGCCCACCAGGACCTCGCCCGAGCTCGGCCGCAGCAGGCTCGCCAGGATCTTCATCAGCGTGGTCTTGCCGCATCCCGACGCGCCGACGATGGCCACCGACTCGCCCGGCTCGATCTTCAGGCTGATCCCGTCGAGCACCCAGGGATCGTGCTCGCTGTAGCGGAACCGGAGGTCGCGCAACTCGATCGAGGGCACGCCGTCGACCCGACGGTCGGCGCGGCCGGCGCGCTCCTGCGACTCGGGCTCGGCGAGGACGACGTCGGCGAGCCGTTCGGCGTGCAGCCGAAGCATCCGCAGGTCGACCGCCTTGTTGATCAGCGTCGTCACGCGATGCACGAACTGGTTCTTGTACGAGACGAACGCCAGCAGCATGCCCACCGAGAAGGTGTTGTCCAGCACCAGCGACGCGCCGATCAGGATGATGCCGATGTGCAGCAGGCCCTCGAGCAGCCCGTCGGCGACGCGGAACACCAGCCTCAGCTTCTGCGTCACCAGGTCGCGGTTGATCGCCTCGACGAAGAGGTTCAGCCAGTGCGTGCGGCGGACGTTCTCCGCGCCCATCAGCTTGATCGTCTTGATCGCGCGCATCGTCTCCAGGAAGTGGTTGTCGCGCCGCGCCGACCAGACGATCGCCTCCATCGAGGCCTCGCGCAGCGGCGTGTACAGCGCCCAGCGCAGCACGGCGTAGAGCACCGCGACCGCCAGCACGATCGTCGCCAGCATCGGGCTGAACACGAACATGATGGCCAGCGTGAGCAGCGCGAACACGCCGTCGAGCACCGCCTCGACCACGTCGGTGGTCAGCGCGTGCTGGATCGTGTCGAGCGAGCCGACCCGCGAGACGATGTCGCCGAGGTAGCGGGTCTCGAAGTAGCTGGTCGGCAGGCGCAGCAGGTGCGTCAGCACGCTCGTGCGGCCCTGCACCTTCAGCGAGGTCGACAGCACCAGCAGCATCCAGGTCCGGATCGCCCCGAAGGCGACCTCGAGCAGCATCACGAAGGTGAAGCCGAGCGCGAGCGTCACCAGCAGGTCGCGGTCGCCGCTGACCAGCACGTGGTCGACGACCCACTGCATGAAGAACGGCGACACCACCAGCAGCAGCTCGATCACCAGCGCCAGCGCGAGCAGCTGCCCGAGCGAGCGCTTCAGCCCCGAGATGCGGCCGATGGTGTCGGTGACCTTGAGCGGCGTCGAGACCTTCTTCTTCTCGAACGACGACGTGGGCGTGAGCTCGAGCGCGACGCCGGTGAAGTGCGCCGACACCTGCTTCATGGTCAGGCGCCGCACGCCCGAGGCCGGGTCGTGGACCACGACGCCGCCGCGACCCACCTCCTTCAGCACCACGAAATGGTTGAGGTCCCAGTGCAGCACGCAGGGCAGCGC
The DNA here is from genome assembly GCA_037137595.1 of Burkholderiales bacterium. GTDB lineage: Bacteria > Pseudomonadota > Gammaproteobacteria > Burkholderiales > Burkholderiaceae_E > UBA4615. The sequence continues at coordinate 8,506 of JBAXJZ010000099.1, forward strand.
GAGCTGACCGAGCTCGTGCAGCTCGAGTCGCAGCGCGCGCGGCGCGAGGTTCAGCTGCTCGGCGATCCGCGAGAGATCGGTGAGCCGCGCGCCCTGCAGCGACACGCCGAAGCGGCGGCGCAGGTCGAACAGGTCCTCCGCGTGGCCGTGGAAGCCCGCGACCATCGCGAGGCAGGCGAGTCCGCATTCGGCCGCCTCGGACTGGAAGACGGTCGGCAACCCTCGGCGCAGGCCGAAGTTCACCCGCTGCAGCGCGTCGATCACGACAGCCTCCCGGTCAGCGTGAAGAGCGGCTCGAGCGCCCATTCCCAGAGCCTGCGCCGCTCGAGCAGCACGTCGGACTCGAGCTGCATGCCCGGCTGCAGCGGCTGCGGCACGCCGTAGGCGGTCACGGCCTGCCGCTCCAGCCGCACGACGATCCGGTAGATGGGTTCGTTCGACCCGAGCAGGCTGCTCAGCCCGGCGAGCTGGGTCGGCACCTCGGTCGGGCTCAGCGCGGCCCGCGACACCGATTCCACGGTGCCCCGGACGTGGCCGAACTTCTGGTACGGAAAGGCCTGCATGCGCAGCAGCACCGGCTGGCCGGGCCGCACGAAGCCGATCGCGCGGCTGTTCGCGAAGAGCTGCGCCTCGAGCTTCGAGGCCTCGGGCACGATGCTGAGCAGCGGGGTGGCCGGGCTCGCGCTGCCGCCCACCTCGGCCTGGATCGCCGTCACGGTGCCGCCCTGCGGCGCGAGCAGCACCGACTCGCGGCGCGCCTCCGATTCGGCGGTGTCCTGCTCCAGCGTGCTGATCTCGCGCTGCAGGGCGGCGAGCTGCGTGCGGTGCTTGAGCGGCAGGTCGGCGAGCTCGGCCTGCAGCGCGACCAGCTCGCGCTGACGCTCGGTGCGGGCGCGCTCGAGCTGCCGCTGCCGCGCGCGCTGCTCGAGCTCGGCCTCGCGGTGCTGCTCCACTTCCTGCAGCGACGCCGCGCCGCGCCGAGCGACCTCCTGCATCCGCTCGGCGGCGCGGGTGGCGAGCTCAGCGCGCGAGGCCTGCAGCGCGATCTCGCGGTTGAACTGCTCGATCTCGCTGCGCATCGCGTCCGCGCGTCGCTCGAGCGCCGACCTCTGCTGGGCGAACAACGCCTGCTGCTGCACGATCTCCGCCTCGACGCTCGTGCGGCGACTGCCGAGCAGCCGGGTGATCTCCGCCTGCGTCGCGCCCACCGCCGAGCTGCGCCGCTCGGCCGAGACCACCATCAGCGGCGCGCCGCGCGCGACCACGTCGCCCTCGCGCACGCGGATCGCCTCGACGACGCCCGGCTGCTGCACGAAGACGCGCACCATGCCCTCGCTCGGAACCAGCCAGCCGTTGACGCGGACCTTGCGGGTGAATTCGCCGAACGTGACGAACGCCACCAGCGCGACCACCACGGCGATCGCGAGCAGCGCCCAGATCGCGTGCGACAGCGGCGACACCAGCAGCACCGGGCCGAGCCACTGGCCGCGGCGGGCCCGCATCACCTCGGACCGGAACAGCGGCTGCGCGACCTCCTCGCGCGAGGCCTTTCGGTCTCGCGGCGGCGCGTCGGGCGATCTCGATCGTTGGGCCATCGTCGCGGGATTCTGGTCGCCGCGACGGCGGGGTCACAGGAACTGCGGCACGACCACGCCGCGCCGGGCGGACAGTGTTCACGAACGGGCCCGGCCCGCCCGGCCGCGCGCGTCGCGCCCGTCAGCGGATCGCGCCGGTCAGCGGTCCGCGCCGGCCGCGACGCAGCGCTCGGCCGGCGCCGTGATCA
>JBAXJZ010000100.1:0-10279 GCA_037137595.1 Burkholderiales bacterium
GCCGTCGGCGGCGGCCGCGGCCCGGATCACCGTACAATGGTGTCCGGATTCGCCCGGCCCGCAGCACGACGCCATGAGCACCTATCCCGTCCGCCGCCTCGGCATCGACCTCGACACGCCCTTCCCGGTCCGCTGGGCCGGCGGGGACGCGTTCCGCTCGGCGCTGTTCAACGCGCTGTCGATGAGCTTCCCGGTGGGCGAGCAGTTCTTCATCGACTCGCTGCGCGCCGGCGTCGCCGCACTGCCGCCCGAGCGGCGCGAGGCCTTCGCCGGCGAGCTGAAGGGCTTCGTCGGCCAGGAGGCGACGCACCGCCACCTGCACGCGCGCTTCAACGCGGTGCTGACCGCCCACGGGCAGGTGAACACCGTCGAGGCGCGGGCCGGCCGGCGGATGGCCTGGGCAGAGGCGAACGTCGACGTCCGCAACCGTGTCGCGGCCACGGCGGCCACCGAGCACCTCACCGCGATCTTCGCCGAGTGGACGCTGCGCCATCCCGAGATCTTCGACGGCGCCGAGCCGCGGCTGCGCCGCCTGTGGGAGTGGCACGCGGCCGAGGAATCCGAGCACCGGTCGACCGCGTTCGACGTCTACACCGCGCTCGGCGGCAACCACGCCTGGCGGGTCCGCGTGTTCCGCGTCGTCACCACCACCTTCGTGATCGACATCGGCCGCCAGACGCTGCGCAACCTGTGGGACGACGGCGCGCTGTTCCGGCCCTCCACCTGGACCAGCGCGGCGCGCCTGCTGTTCGGCCGAGACGGCTGGGTCCGCGGCAACGTGGCCGCATGGCGCGCCTACCTGTCGCCGGACTTCCATCCGTCGAAGCACGGCGGCGCGCTCGGCGAGCGCTGGCTCGCGGCGAACGGCGACGCCTACACCGTGGTGGGTCGGGCACCCGCCTGAGCGCCCGCCGGCCTGCGTCGGCTCACGGAGACTCGCGCATCACCCAGCGCATGTCCGGGTAGCGGTCGCCCGCCACCCGTTCGTGCAGCCGCAGCGCGTCGATCCGCGCGAGATCGCGCGCCGACAGCGCGACATCGGCCGCGCCGAGGTTCTCGTCGAGCCGCGCGACCTTCGTCGTGCCGGGGATCGGCACGACGTCCGGGCCCTGCGCGAGGAGCCAGGCGAGCGCGAGCTGCGCGGGCGTGCAGCCCGTCTCCGACGCGATCGCGGCGAACGAGGCGAGCAGCGCGCGGTTGCGCGCGGCGTTCTCGCCCGAGAAGCGCGGCTGGGTGCGCCGGAAGTCGTCGGCGGCGAGCGACGAGGCGTCGGTCGCGGCGCCGGTCAGGAAGCCGCGGCCGAGCGGGCTGTAGGGCACGAAGCCGATCCCGAGCTCGCGCAGCACCGGCAGCAGCGCCTCGACGTCCCGGCTCCACAGCGAGTACTCGGTCTGCACCGCGGCGATCGGGTGGACCGCGTGCGCGCGCCGGACCGTCCGCGGACCGACCTCGGACAGGCCGAGCCAGCGGACCTTGCCCGCACGCACCAGGTCGGCCATCGCGCCCACCGTGTCCTCGATCGGCGTGACGCCGTCGATCCGGTGGACGTAGTACAGGTCGATCGTCTCGACGCCGAGCCGCTTCAGCGACGCGTCGCACGCGGCCTTCACATGCGCCGGCGCGGTCGAGAGGCCGCGGAACGACGGGTCCTCGCGTTTCCTCAGGATGCCGAACTTCGTCGCCAGCACGACCCGGTCGCGCCGGCCGCCGGCGAGCGCGCGGCCCACCAGCGATTCGTTGTCGCCGTGGCCGTAGATGTCGGCGGTGTCGATCAGCGTGCAGCCGCGGTCGATCGCGCGGTGCAGCGTGGCGATCGAGCCGGCCTCGTCGGCCGGCCCGTAGAACTCGCTCATGCCCATGCAGCCGAGCCCGAGGGCGCCGACCGAGGGACCGTCCCGGCCGAGCCGGCGCGTGGGGAGAAGGGTGTCGTCCATCACGCGATCATGCACCCTCGCGCGTCGTCCGTCGCGTCGGCCGACCGGCTCCGCGGACGCGCCGCGCCCCCTCGCGTCGGCATGCGGATTGACGCCTTCCGCTGCGCTCACTACCCTCGCCGGACCCCGGCACCGCACCGGGGCCTCACGAACAGGGAGCCCCGTCCGATGTCCCGACGCCGACTGCTGCTGGGCGCGTCCGCCGCCCTCGCCGCGCCCGCCTTCGTCCGCGCCGAGCCCGAGTGGCCGCGCAAGCCGATCCGCTTCGTCGTGCCCTTCGCGCCGGGCGGCAGCTCGGAGATCGTCGCGCGTTCGGTGGCGGCCGAGCTCACGAAGCAGCTCGGCGTGTCGGTCTACGTCGAGAACAAGCCCGGCGGCGCGGGCACCGTCGCGATGGCCGACGTCGCGAAGGCCGACAAGGACGGCCACACGCTGATCCTCGGCCACGTCGGCACCCTCGCGGTGAACCCCGCGATGCTGCCGAAGCAGTCGTTCGACGTCGACCGCGACTTCGCCGCGATCACGCTGCTCGCGCGCGTGCCGAACCTGTTCGTCGTGCATCCCGACGTGCCGGCGAAGACCCTGCGCGAGTTCGTCGCGCTCGCGAAGTCGCGGCCCGGCCAGCTGAACTACGGCTCGGCCGGCAACGGCAGCGCGGGTCACCTGTCGATGGAGTACCTGAAGCTCGTCTCGGGGACCTTCATCACCCACATCCCCTACCGCGGCACCGGCCCGCAGATGGTCGACCTGCTCGCCGGCCGCACCGAATGCGGCGCGACCGGCGCGCCGGCCTCGCTGCCCCACGTGCGCAGCGGCAAGCTGCGTGCGATCGCGGTCGGCTCGGCGCAGCGCATCGCGCCGCTGCCCGACGTGGGCACGGTGGCCGAGCAGGGCTTCCCGGGCTTCGAGACCTCGCAGTGGTACGGGCTGCAGGCGCCGGCCGGCACGCCGGAGGCGATCGTCAGGCGACTGGCCGACGAGTGCGCCCGTGCGCTGCGCGCGTCGGCGGTGACCGAGCGCTTCGCGGCCGATGCGGCGGTCGGCGTGGGCAACACGCCCGAACAGTACGCCGCGTTCATCCGCACCGAGCAGAAGCGCTGGGGCGAGGTGGTCAGGCGCGCGGCGATCAAGCCGGACTGAGCGGCCGTCCGACTCAGTGCTCCAGCGCCGCGCGACGCACCGACAGGTCGAAGATCGGCGGGCGCGGATCGAGCTGCCAGTCCTTCCAGTCTTCGTGGCGCTCGGCCCAGGCCGCCGGCAGTTCGGGGACCAGTCCGGTCTCCAGCCAGAGCCGCAGCAGGTAGCGACGGCGCTCGGGCTCCGGCCAGTCCTCGTACTTCGACCGCGAGTGCAGCACGGTGTAGTTGTTGACGAACTGCATGTCCCCGCGATCGAGCCGCATCTCGAGGTGCAGCGACGGGTCGTGGCAGAGCGAGTCCATCAGGTCGAGCGCCTCGATCTGGCGGGGCGTCAGACGCGGCACCTCGGGCAGGCGCTGGGCGGACTCGATGTACGCGCGGTTGTAGCGGCAGAACAGCCGGTCGCCCAGGAACTCGAAGAACGCGCTGGTGTAGTACGGCGGCTTGCCCGGCGGGATCTCGCCGCGACGGTCCAGGTACCAGGGCGACGCCATCTCCGCCATCAGGTCCGGGCGACGCTCGAGCACGACGTTGTGCAGGTGGGTGCTGCTCACCAGCCGCGACAGCCCGCCGCTGCGTGCCGTCTGCAGGCACAGCAGCCCGACGATGTCGGCGTTGTCGTCGTGGAACGGCAGGCGCAGCTTCGTCTGGTAGCCGCGCACGTTGGAGTCGGCGTGGAAGTCGACGCCGAGGTCGGTGACGTGGCCGAGCACCTCGCCCTGGGCGTTCTGCGCCATCGGGCTGCCGATGTGGCTGCCGATGCCCCAGTAGATCAGCGCCGCGTCCGCCGTGGACAGGTCCTCGATCCGCAGGCCCTTGACGAGGCAGAAGCCCCGCCCCGCCATCACCTCGCGGCGCATCGACTCGATCACCGGCGCGAGCGTGGGCAGCGGGAAGTCGGCCGCGGTGAGCGCGGGCACCTGGACGCCCCGGCCGCGCGCGTGCGCCAGCGCCCGCCGCAGCTCGCGGTTGTGGTCGTCGTCGAGCACGATCCGCCAGTCGTCGCGGGTCGCGAGGTCGGCGCCGCGCCAGGCGCCGGGATGGTCGTAGGGACGCATCAGGCGTTCGTTCGGGGGGGTCATCGGATGCCTCCGGAGAGGGGGGCCGGCGCATGCCGAGCGGATCGGCACGCGCCGGTCGATGCGGCGCGCTACAGGCCGAGCTGCTTCGCGGCGGCGCTCATCCATGCGATCTCGGACGAGATCTGCTGCCTGAAGGCCTCGCGCGACGGGCTCACCGACGCCATGCCGCCCGCGGCGGCGAGCCGCTCGGTCACCGTCGGCAGCACCGCGACCGCGGCGAGGTCGGCGCGGATGCGGTCGACGACCGCGAGGGGCGTGCCGGCCTTGACGACGTAGCCGCCCCAGTAGGTCATCGGCGGCACGGCGAGGCCGGCCTCGGCGACCGTCGGCACGTCGGGGAAGTCGCTCCAGCGCGTGGGCTCCAGCGTCGCGAGCACCCGCACCTGGCCGGAGGGTGCGAACTGCTTGGCGAAGATCCCGGCCGTGAACTGGAAGTCGATCTCGCCGCCGATCAGCGCCTTGATCGAATCGGGGCCGCCGCGATACGGAACCGCCGTGCCGGTGAAGCCCGCGGCCCGCTCGACCTGCGCCATCTTCAGGTGCTCGACGCTGCCCGGCCCGAGGGTCGAATACGTCAGCTTGCCCGGGTTCGCGCGGCCGAAGGCGATCAGGTCGGCGACCGTCCGGTACGGCGAGTTGCCGCGGACCAGCAGCACGATCGGGGTGATCGAGGTCTGCGTGACCGGGATCACCTGGTTCTCTAGGTCGAACAGCTTCTGGACCGCATGGACCGATGCAAAGCTGTTGAACACGTGCAGCAGCGTCTGGCCGTCGGCCGGCGCCGCCGCCAGCGCCTGCATGGCGATCTGGAACTGGCCGCCGGGTCGGTTCTCGACGATCACCGGCTGCTTCCACATCTGCTCGAGCGGGCCCTGCATCGCACGCGCGGCGACGTCGGCCGCGCCGCCCGGCGGCAGGGCGACGATGATCTTCACCGGTCCCTTGGGGAAGTCCGCGCCCTGCGCGCGCGCGGCGCCGGTGGCGAGCCCCGCGGCGAGCGCGGCGCCGGTGCGGAGCGCGGCGCGCCGCGCGGGTCGAACGATGGGATGCATGGTCGTGTCTCCTTTCTCTTCTTCTGTGCCCCGCCCGGACTCAGGCGGGGATGCGGACCGGCAGGGACGTGAAGCCCCGCACGAAACTCGACCGGACGCGGACGGGCTCGCCCGCGACCTCGATCACCGGGAACCGCGCGAGGATCTCCTGCCAGAGGATCTTCAGCTGCAGCTCGGCGAGCCGGTTGCCCACGCAGCGGTGGATGCCGAAGCCGAACGACAGGTGCTGGCGCGGCCGCGCGCGGTCGATCCGGAACGCATGCGGCCGCTCGATCGCGGTCTCGTCGCGGTTGCCGGACAGGTACCACATCACCACCTTGTCTCCCTCGCGGATGGGCCTGCCGGCGAGCTCGATGTCGCGCGTTGCGGTGCGGCGCATGTGCGCGAGCGGCGTCTGCCAGCGGATGATCTCCGGGACCATCGAGTCGACCAGCGCCGGGTTCGCGCGCAGCTTGGCCCACTCGTCGGGATGGTTCGCCAGCGCCAGCAGGCCGCCGGTCATCGAGTTGCGGGTGGTGTCGTTGCCGCCGACGATCAGCAGCCCCAGGTTGCCCATGAACTCCTCGCGCGGCATGTTCCGCGTCGCCGGCGAATGCGCGAGCATCGAGATCAGGTCGGGCCGCGGCGGCGCGTTCACGCGCTCGTTCCACAGCATCGTGAAGCGCTGGGCCATCTGGCCCAGGATCTCGATGCGCTCCGTCTCCGACGAGACCTTGCCGTCGACGCCCGGGACGGAGGTCACGACGTCGGACCACCAGGTCAGCGAGCGGCGCTCCTCCAGCGGGAAGTCGAACAGCGTCGCGAGCATCAGCGTGGTGAGCTCGATCGACACGTGCTCGACCCAGTCGAAGGTCTCGCCGCGGGGCAGGCCGTCCAGCACCCGACCGGTCCGCTCGCGGATCAGCGGCTCGAGCCGCATCAGGTTCGCCGGCGCGACGATCGGGCTCACGCCCATCCGCTGCTCGTCATGGCGGGGCGGGTCCATCGCGATGAAGCTCGGTCGCCGGACCGCCGCCGGCCGATCGGCGATGTTGATGCCGCCGAGTTCCCAGCTCGACGAGAACGCCGCGTGGTTCGTGTCGACCGACATGATGTCCTGGTAGCGGGTCACCGACCAGTACTCGCCGAAGTGCGGACTGCGGCTGCGGTGCACCGGGTCCTCGACGCGCAGCCGCGCGAACGCGTGCTCGACGGTGTCGGTCTCGAACAGGTCGGGGTCGCTCGGGTCGAGCGCGTCGATCGGGGTGGCGGCGATGCGTCGGCGCAGCGTCTCCGCGTCCGGTGCCGCGGCGGTCGGGGTCGGGGTCGGGGTCGGGGTCGCGGTGTCCATCGGGTTCGGTGCCGTCCTCACGCGCCGCGACGGCCGGGCCGTCGCGCGCGTCGGTGTTCGCAGGGGTTCAGTGGATCAGGTCCGCGCGGCGCGCCGACCGGTCGAAGATCGGCGGCTCTCGCAGGGGGTCCGCGAGTGCAGTACGGTGCAATGGCTGATGAACTGCATGTCTCCCCGCTCGAGCCGCATGTCCAGCACGAGTTCCGAATCCTCGCAGAGCGTGTCGACAGCGTCCATCGCCGCCTTCTGCGCGTCGGTGAGGCGGGGCACGTCCGGGAACCGCTGCGACGACTCGACGCAGGTCCGGTTGCAGCGGCAGAAGCGCCGCCCGTCCATGCATGCACGATCACGCGTCGTCGGCCGGCGCGGCCGGCGGCGGCATCGGTCGGCCGCTCTGGCGCTCGACCCGCGGCATCGAAGGGATCCGCGACAGCCAGGGCATCGCCTCGCCGGCCCAGATCTGGATGGACGGAGCGAGCTCGCGGCGCTGCCGCGCGGTGCCCAGTCGCAGCGAGTAGACCTGCGGGTCGGTGGGCGAGGTGCCCCAGAGCGAAGTGCCGCAGTCCGGGCAGAACGCGAGCGCACGCGGGTTGCCGCTGTCGGCCGTCTTCACGTAGACCTTCGGCTCGCCCGCGAGCAGCCGGAACTGCGCCGCCGGCACCAGCACGCCGGTGCGGAAGGCCGACGCGCTGTGGATCTGGCACTGGTTGCAGTGGCAGATCCGGATCTTCGCCGGGTCGATCGTCGCCTCGTAGCGGATCGCGCCGCACAGGCATGCACCGTCGATGTCCATCATCCGCCGGCCTCCATCAGCTCGCGCACCGCCTGCGCGCGGTCCAGCGTCGGGCGGACACCGGGCGACCAGGCCGAGACGCGGTGCAGCAGGCGCTCCGTGCCGACGTCGCCCGAGACGCCGTAGTGGGTCGTCGCGAGGTTGTCCCAGATCGCCACGTCGCCGGGACCCCAGGCCCAGCGGACCTGCAGCTCGGGGATGCGCGACATGTCGTTGGCCAGCCGCATCAGCAGCTCGCCCTGGTCGGCGGTGCAGTCGACCACGCGGCGGTTCCACGCGTTGCCGACGAACAGGCACAGCCGCCCCGTCACCGGATGCCGGATCACCGCCGGGTGCGTCGCGCGCTCCCCGTGCTCGGCGGTGCGGACGATGCGCGTCGCCGAGCGGACCTGTCCGTGGCGCAGCAGGCCGTAGAGCGTGTCGTGCTCGATGTCGAGGTTCAGGAACATCAGCTTGAGCGCGTACGGCAGCCGGTCGAAGGCCGCCGCGGTGCTCGCCCACATCGTGTCCGCGCCGAAAGGCACCCGCTCGGCCTGCAGCACCGACACCAGCGTCGGCTGCTCGCGGCCCGTCACGTCGTGATGCCAGACGTCGGTGGTGGTCATCCGGCCGGCGTTCGGCGACTTCTGGATCACCAGCACTTCGGGATGGCCGCTGTCGGCGAGCGTGCGGCCGTGGGGGTGGTGCTCGAGCGCATCGCCGAACCAGCCGGCCACCCGCTTGTGCTCGCCGACGTCGAGGTGCTGGCCCGGGGCGAAGAGGACGCCGTGACGCCCCAGCGCGCGCCGCAGCGCGGCGACACCCGCGTCGTCGAGCGCGGGAAGGCGGGGCCCCTCGATCCGAGCGCCGATCAGCGGTGACAGCGGCACGGCGCGGAACGCGCCGTAGTCGATCGCGGCGCCCGCATCCAGGACCGGCGCATCGGGTGCATTCATGTCTCCTCCTCGCTGCCGGCGATCCTCGCACCGGAGCGGCGGACCTGACGACTGATATCTTCCGCGTGCGGCATGAGCTGCGCCTCATACCCCCGTTGCCCTGGCCTCTCGACGGAACACGGATGAGCGTCAACGACTATTTCAGCCGCGACATCCGCCTGCGGCACCTGAAGCTGCTGGTGGCGATCGACGAGGCGGGGCGCCTGACCCGCGCGGCGCGACTGCTGCACGTGACCCAGCCCGCGCTGTCGAAGATGCTGTCCGAGATCGAGCGCTCTCTCGGCACGACGCTGTTCGAGCGCACGCCCCAGGGCATGACGCCGACGCCGCACGGTGCCACGCTCGTCCGGGCGGCGCGCGCGGCGCTCGGCGAGCTCGACCGGGCCGGCGCTGAGCTGCGCCGCCCCGCCGGTAGCGAGTCCCTGCGCGTGCTCTCGATGGGCGTCATGCCGACCTCGGGATGGGCGCTGGGCGCCGAAGCGGTCGCGCGCCTGCGCGGCGAGCAGCCCGACGTCACCGTGCGGTTCGTCGACGGCCCGACCGGGGTGCTGCTGCCGCAGCTCGTCGCCGGGCGCATCGACCTGATCCTCGGCGCGCGACTGCGCACCGCGCTGCCCGAAGGCGTCGAGGCGCTGCCGCTGCACGACGATCCGATGCGCCTCGTGGTCGCGCCCCGCCATCCGCTCGCCCGGCTGCGGGCGCCGGGCTGGGAGCGCCTCGCCGCCGTGCCGTGGATCCTGCAGCCCACCGGGCACCCCACCCGCATCGCCTTCGACCGCGCGATGCGGCGCCTGGGCCACGACGCGCCGCCGGTGATCGTCGAGGCGCTGGCGGCCGACACCATGCTCGCGCTGCTCGAGACCCTGGGCGCGGTGGCGCTCACCTCGGGCCGGCTGGCCGCGCAGCTGGAGGCGCGCGGACTGGTCCGGCAGGTCGCCCCGGCCGTGGCGGACGCGCTGTCGATCTCGCTGGCGGTGACGGTGTTCGTCGCGCCGGACTCGCTGCGCGATCCGGCGATCGCGGCGCTGGTGCGCTGCCTGAGGGATGCGTCGGCGATGCCGGTGCGGGCGGTGCGGGCGGGGCGGCGGGGCGGCGGGGCGGCGGGGCGGTGAGGCGGTGTGGCGGTGAGGTGGTAGGGCGGGCGCGGTGCGGTGCCGCGTTGCGGCGAGGCGCGCCGGGTTCAGCCCAGCAGCTCGGGGGTCAGCGCCGCCTTCAGCTGGACAGCCGCGCGGCCGCCATCCCCCTTGGCCCAGCCGAACCACCACAGGCCGCCCTTCGCGAACGGCCACGAGGCGTCGTGCCCCGCCAGCAGCCGCGCCGCCACCTGCCCGATCCAGGGCCCATGGCCGACGACGACCACCACACCGTCGCGCCCGGCCGGCCAACCCGCCACCGACAGCACCGTGTCGACGTCCGCCTCGGGGCCGAGGGCATCGACCGGCTCGACCGAGAGGCCGAGCGCCTCGGCCGTCTGCATCGTGCGCCGCGTCGGGCTCGACAGGACGGTGACCGCCTCGTCGCCGAGCCGCTTGCGCAGCCACGCGCCTACGGCCGCGGCGTCCTTCGCGCCCCGCGCGGTCAGGCGCCGGCCGGCGTCCGGACTGCCGTCCTCGGCGAGCGCGTGGCGCCACAAGATCAACTCCATCGGTCGGTCCTCAGGTCGGTCCTTCGGTTCGCGGCGTCGTCGGAGCGGATGCGATCTCGCAGCGGACGTGCCCGGTGCCTCCACGTCGGCTCTACCGGCGAAGCCGTGCCGCTCGCCCCGTCGACCGGGAGCTTATCCGAGCGAGGTCGATCGGACCTCCACGCCGATCGGTCGGGATCGCGCCGCTCGTCGGGTACGCTCCGACGCCTCCCGGGTCGAGCGGTCGCCCCGCAGGATCACGGTGTCCTCGGTGGGGACCGTTCCGCCGCCAGCACCGCGGGCGCCTGGTCAGATCGACCTGTCTGCGCGGACCTGCACAGCCCTTCGACCGCGAGTCCGAGGTCCATCGACTCGCCGCGCCACAGCGTG
>JBAXJZ010000101.1:0-10185 GCA_037137595.1 Burkholderiales bacterium
CCGCGCGGCCGAACCCCAAGGGCGTCGCTCGGCAACGCTGGATCTTTCGCGCGACACCCGCGCGATGCAGGATGATGATTCGCTGAATCCAGCGACCTTCTGGCGCCTCGACGGCGAAGCGCTCTGGCGCGAACGCGTCGGCCATGCGAACCGATCGTGTGCCAGTTGCCATGGTGAAGCGCCCGATGCGATGAAGGGCGTCGCGGTGCAGTTTCCCAAAATGGTGGCCGGGCAATTGCTCAACCTGGAGGGACAAATCAATCGTTGCCGATCGATGCGCCAGGGCGCTACGCGATTTGCCTTTGAGAGCAATCCGCTGCTGTCGATGGCCATATTCATTGGCGCACAGTCCCGGGGTCTGCCCATCGCGCCCGCGAGACCGATGGACCCTGTGATCCCGGTCCCAACCCTGCCGCAATCCACTCCACTGGCTAACGCTGAGATTCATTCGGATTCCGCGTGGAAATCGCTTCTCGAAACCGGTCGTGCGCTTTATACCCGTCGGATGGGGCAGCTGAATTTGGCGTGCGTGCACTGCCACGATGAGCGGGCGGGCGCTCGTTTGGGGGGGAACTTGATTCCGCAAGCGCATCCAACTGGATACCCAATCTACCGACTCGAGTGGAATGCGGTCGGTTCGCTGCAACGACGTTTACGCAATTGCATGATTGGCGTGCGCGCCGAGCCCTTTGCTTTTGGTGCGCCGGAACTCGTGCAGCTGGAGCTCTACCTGATGGAGCGCGCTCGGGGGATGGACCTGGAGACCCCGGGTGTGCGGCCCTGACCCGAACGCCAGAGTTGGCTGGATCATCTCAAGACACGCCATCGCAGTTCGTTGCGCAGGCCCAGACCTGACGCGTTTATACCAATTGACGCTCGCAGTCCCTCCCTGTCTCATCCGGGGACACCCTTCGGGCCAACATCCATTCGATCATCACAGGAGTCAATATCGTGTCCACCCCACGTCGCGATTTTTTTAAAACCTCAGCGGTTGCCGGCAGTGTTGCCCTGGCTAGCCCGATGCTTGCCGGAACCGCTCAGGCGGCCGGGCCGGGCGCGTCCCCGTCGGTCTCGGTCATCGTGACGATCCCCATCGATAGCGAGAACGCATAGCTTAGACGGCATTCCGATCGGCCGTCGTCCCGCCCGCTCGCGACAATCGCCGCATGCAGACGGCCATCCCCTGTCTCTTCATGCGCGGCGGCACCTCGCGCGGTCCGTTCTTCCGCGCGGCCGACCTCCCCGAGGACCTGCCCACCCGCGACGCGGTGCTGCTCGCGGCGATCGGCTCGCCGGACGCACGGCAGATCGACGGCCTGGGCGGCGCGCATCCGCTCACCAGCAAGGTCGGCATCGTGGGCCGGGGCCGCGAGGCGGGGACGGACCTGGAGTTCCTGTTCGCGCAGCTGCAGCCCGGGCGGGACACCGTCGACACCACGCCGAACTGCGGCAACATGCTCGCCGCGGTGGTACCGTTCGCGCTCGAGACCGGGCTCTGCGTGCCGCGCGGCGACACCACCACGCTGCGCGTGCTGACGCTCAACACCGGCATGCGCTGCGACGTCACCGTGCAGACCCCGGGCGGTCGCGTCCGCTACGACGGCGACGCGCGGATCGACGGCGTGCCCGGCACCGCGGCGCCGATCACCATCGACTTCCTCGACACCGCGGGCTCCGTCTGCAGCGGCCTGCTGCCCACCGGCCGCGTGCTCGACCGCATCGACGGGCTCGAGGTCACCTGCATCGACAACGGCATGCCGATGGTGCTGCTGCGCGCAGCCGACGTCGGCCGCAGCGGGCGCGAGTCGGTCGCCGCGCTCGACGCCGACACCGAGCTGAAGGCGCGACTCGAGCGGCTGCGCCTCGCCGCCGGCTACGAGATGGGGCTGGGCGACGTGACGTCGAAGAGCTATCCGAAGATGTGCCTGGTGGCCGAGCCCGCATCGGGCGGATCGATCGCCACCCGCTGCTTCATCCCGCACGTCTGCCACGACGCCATCGGCGTGCTCGCCGCGGTCACCGTCGCCACCGCCTGCGTGCTGCCCGGCAGCGTGACCGACGGGCTCGCGCGGGTGGCGCCCTGGAGCGTCGCCACCGTCTCGGTCGAGCATCCGAGCGGCGAGTTCAGCGTCCGCCTGACGCGCGACGCGGTCGACCCGCGGGCCGTGCCGCGCGCGGCGCTGCTGCGGACCGCACGGCTCATCATGCGCGGCGAGGTGTACGTGCCCGCCGCCGTCTGGGGAGGACCCCTCGCGTGATCATCGACGTCCACGGCCACTACACCACCGCGCCGAAGGCGCTCGAAGCCTGGCGGGCCGCGCAGGTCGCCGCGATCGGCCGGCCGGGCGAGGCCCCCGATCCGGCCGCGCTGCGGATCTCCGACGACGCGCTGCGCGAGTCGATCGAACGCAACCAGCTCGCGAAGATGGACGAGCGCGGCATCGACCTGACGGTCTTCAGTCCGCGCGCGAGCTTCATGGCCCACCACCTCGGGGACGTCGCGGTGTCCTCGACCTGGGCGTCGATCTGCAACGAGCTGATCCACCGCATCGTGCGGCTCTTTCCCGACCGGTTCGCGGGCGCGGCGATGCTGCCCCAGTCGCCGGGCGTCGATCCGGCGACCTGCATCCCCGAGCTCGAGCGCTGCGTGCGCGAGTACGGCTTCGTCGGGATCAACCTGAATCCCGATCCCTCGGGCGGCCACTGGACGAGCCCGCCGCTGTCGGACCGCCACTGGTATCCGCTCTACGAGAAGATGGTCGAGCTCGACGTGCCGGCGATGATCCACGTCTCGACGAGCTGCAACGCCTGCTTCCACACCACCGGCGCCCACTACCTGAACGCGGACACCACCGCGTTCATGCAGTGCCTGACGAGCGACCTGTTCCGCGACTTCCCCACGCTGCGCTTCGTGATCCCGCACGGCGGCGGCGCCGTGCCCTACCACTGGGGCCGGTTCCGCGGGCTCGCGCAGGAACTGGGCCGGCCGCCGCTCGCCGAGCACCTGCTCGGCAACGTGTTCTTCGATACCTGCGTCTATCACCAGCCGGGCATCGACCTGCTGACGAAGGTGATCCCGGTGGAGAACATCCTGTTCGCCTCCGAGATGATCGGCGCGGTCCGCGGCATCGACCCGGAGACCGGCCACGCGTTCGACGACACGAAGCGCTACGTCGAGGCGGCCGCGATCGACGCCGCCGCGCGCCACGCGATCTACGAGGGCAACGCGCGCCGCGTGTTCCCGCGGCTCGACGCCGCGCTGTCCGCACGCGCCCGCTGAGTCCCCCCGAGGAGACACCGACATGTACGAGCTGGGCGTCGTCCACCGGACGATCCGACGCGCCGACCGCGAGGCCACCGACCGGCTGGCCGCGTACGGCACCGCCACCGTCCACGAGGCGCAGGGCCGCACCGGCCTGCTGCATCCGCGGATGCGGCCGGTCTGGGCCGGCGCGCAGGTCTCGGGCACCGCGGTGACCGTGCTGCTGCAGCCGGGTGACAACTGGATGCTGCACGTGGTGGCCGAGCAGATCCGGCCGGGCGACGTCGTGGTGGCGGCGGTCACCTCGGAGTGCGAGGACGGCTACTTCGGCGACCTGCTTGCCACCAGCTTCGTCGCGCGCGGGGCGCGGGCGCTGGTGATCGATGCCGGCGTGCGCGACGCGCGCGTGCTGCGCGAGATGGGCTTCCCGGTCTGGAGCCGGGCGATCAGCGCGAAGGGCACGGTGAAGGCCACGCTGGGCTCGGTGAACGTGCCGGTGGTCTGCGCGGGCGCCCTGGTGCACCCGGGCGACGCGATCGTGGCCGATGACGACGGCATCTGCTGCGTGCCGGCCGACCGCGTGTCGCAGGTCGCCGAGGCCGCGGCGCGCCGCGAGGCGGCGGAGGCCGACAAGCGCGCGAAGCTCGCCGCCGGCGTGCTGGGCCTGGACCTCTACGGCATGCGCGAGCCGCTCGCGAAGGCCGGGCTGAAGGTGATCGACTGATGCGACGCCTGCTGCTGCGGTCCGCGGCGGCGGCGCTCGCAGCCACCGCGCCCGTGCTGCGCGTGGCGCACGCCCAGGGCCGCGCGCCGCGACCGTTGCGCGTCGTCGTGCCGTTCACGCCGGGCGGCAGCACCGACCTGCTGGCGCGCGCGATCGCCCCGCGGCTCGCGCTGCCCGGCCAGCCGGTGATCGTCGAGAACCGGCCGGGGGCGGGCGGCAGCATCGGCGCCGAGGCGGTCGCGCGGGCCGAGCCCGACGGCACCACGCTGCTGATGGGCCACATCGGCACGCTCGCGGTCAATCCCTCGCTCTATCCGAAGCTCGGCTACGACCCGCTGCGCAGCTTCGTGCCGGTGGCCGCGGTGGCCCGCGTGCCGAACGTGCTGGTGGTGGGCAGCGGCTCGCCGCTGCGCACGCTCGCGGCGCTGGTCGAGCGCGCCCGCGGCGCGGGCGGCCTCGTCTATTCGTCGGGCGGCAACGGCAGCGCCGCGCACATCGCCTTCGAGTCGCTGAAGCTGCGCGCGGGCTTTCCCGCGACCCACGTGCCCTACCGCGGTACCGCGCCCTCGGTCACCGACGTGATCGCGGGGCAGGTGGACACGACCTTCACCGGCTCGCCTGCGGTGCTGCCGCACGTGCGGGCCGGCCGCCTGCGCGCGCTCGCGGTGTCGAGCCCCGAGCGCCTGCCCTCGCTGCCCGAGGTGCCCACCGTCGCCGAGTCGGGCTGGCCCGGCTTCGAGGCCGACCAGTGGTACGGCCTGGTCGCGCCGGCCGGCACGCCCGAGGGGGAGGTCGCGCGGCTGAACGCCGCGGTGAACGCGGCGCTCGCCGCACCCGAGGTGCTGAAGCAGTTCGAGTCCGAGGGCGCCGTGCCGATGCCCGGCGCGCCCGCGGCCTTCGGCGCGCTGATCGCGCGCGAGATCCCCCGATGGCGCGATGTGATCCGCGCCGGCGACGTCCGCCCCGAGTGACGCCGACCCCGAACCGTCCGACTGGAGCCCCCCGATGACGACCCGACGCACTCCCCTGCGCGCCACCCTTGCGCTCGCCGCCCTGACCGCGCTCGCCGCGACCGGCACGGCGCCCGCCCGCGCGCAGACCGCCGACTTCCCGACCAAGGGCGTGCGCATCACCACCCCGTTCCCGGTGGGCTCCGGTCCCGAGACCGTGCTGCGCGTGCTCGCCGACAAGCTGCAGAAGAAGTGGGGCAAGCCGGTGATCGTCGAGAACAAGCCGGGCGCCAACGGCTTCATCGCGATCGAGCAGTTCCGGCGCAACGCGTCGGATCCGCACGAGCTCGTGCAGCTCGACAACGTCCACCTCGTCGCCTACCCGCACCTCTTCCGCAAGCTGCCCTACGACGCGGCGAAGGACTTCGACGTGCTGGCGCCGCTGTTCCGCACGTACTTCTTCGTCGCGGTGCCGTCGACCTCGGCCTACCGCTCGGTCGGCGACATCGTCGCCGACGCGAAGGCCCGGCCGGGGGCGCTGAACTACGGCTCGTGGTCGGTGGGCAATCCGGTCCACCTCGGCTCGGCGCTGCTCGAGTCCGCCACCGGCACGCAGATGCAGCACGTGATCTACAAGGAGACCTCGATGCTCTACGCCGCGGTGGGCAACGGCGAGCTCGACTTCGCGCTCGGGTCGCTTGCCACCGCCGGGCCGATGCAGCGTTCGGGCAAGGTGCGCTTCATCGCGACGACCTCGCCGTCGCGCCAGGCCGCGTTCCCGGACGTGCCGACCGTGGCCGAGTCCGGCGGCCCCGCGGGCTTCGAGCTGACCGGCTGGACCGCGGTCGCCGTGGGCCGCGGCGTGCCGAAGGCGATCGCCGACAGGATCCGCCGCGACGTCGAGGCCGCGCTCGCCGAGCCCGACTTCAAGGAGCGCTACGCGACGCTCGGCTACGAGCCGTTCCCCACCACGCCCGAGCGCTTCGCGGGCTTCATCGCCGGCGAGTCGACGAAGTATGCCGACGTGGTCCGCCGCGCGAAGATCGCGCTCGACTGAACGGGGGCCTGAGATGGATCCGAGAACGGTGCGCATCGGCCTGATCGGCTACGGCGAGGTGGGGCGGATCCTCACCGAGGACCTGCGTGCGAGCGGCGTCGAAGTGGCCGCTTTCGACGTCAGACTCGACGATGCCGATTCGGCGGCGGGCCGCGCGATGCGCGAGCACGCCGCGGCGCACGGCGTGACGCGGGTCGCGTCGCACGAAGCGCTCGCGCGGGCGGTCGACCTCGTGGTGTCCGCGGTCACCGCGAGCCAGGCGGTCGCGGTCGCGCAGGCCTGCGCGCCGGGGCTGCGTGCCGGCACCTTCGTGCTCGACCTCAACTCGGCGTCGCCGGGCGCGAAGGCCGCCGCCGCCGCTGCCGTCGAGGCCGCCGGCGGGCGCTACGTCGAGGGCGCGGTGATGACCTCGGTCCCGCCGTACCGCATCCGCGTGCCGCTGCTGCTCGGTGGTCCGCACGCGGCGACGCTGCACCCGATGCTCGAGGTGCTGGGCTTCGCCGCCACCGTGCACAGCGAGCGGCTGGGCGTGGCCTCGGCCACGAAGATGTGCCGCAGCGTGATGATCAAGGGCCTGGAGGCGATGGTGATCGAGAGCTTCACCACCGCCAGGCACTACGGCGTGGAGGACGCGGTGATCGCGTCGCTGCGCGAGACCTTCCCGGGCATCGACTGGGAGCGGCAGGGCGCGTACTTCTTCCAGCGCGTGATCGAGCACGGCCGTCGGCGCAGCGAGGAGATGCGCGAAGTGGCACAGACCGTGCGCGAGGCCGGGCTGGAGCCGTGGAGCGCGAGCGGCACCGCCGAGCGCCAGGGCTGGGTGGCCGACGAGGCCGACGGCGGGCGATTCGGCGAGCGCGGCACGGCGGGCTTCGCGCGCAGCGCCGACTGGCGGGTGGAGGCGGACCGGATCCTCGCGGCGACCCGGACCCGGGACTGAGGCCGCGTCGGGCTTTCGCCGCGCGCGGCGCCCGCCTCTCGTAGCATCGCGGGTTCGCCCAACCCCCCAGGGACCCGCCATGCCCGTTTCCGCCACCCTGCGCCGCCTCGCGGTCGCCGCCTCACTGTGCCTCGCCGCTGCCGGCGCCCACGCACAGCGCACCGACGGCTCGACCGAACCCTACGTGCCTTCGGTCGGCCAGCCCGGCAAGGACGTCGTCTGGGTGCCGACGCCCGACCTGCTGGTCTCGCGGATGCTCGACCTCGCGACGGTGGGCCCGCGCGACGTGGTGCTCGACCTCGGCTCCGGCGACGGCCGCACCGTGGTCGCCGCCGCCAAGCGCGGCGCGACCGCGATGGGCATCGAGCTGAACCCCGACCTCGTCGGGCTCGCCCGGCAGCGCGCGCAGCGCGAGGGCGTGGCCGACCGGGCACGCTTCGAGCAGCAGGACCTGTTCGAGACCGACCTGTCGCGCGCGACGGTGATCACGATGTTCCTGCTCAACGAGATCAACCTGAAGCTGCGTCCGAAGCTGCTGCAGCTCGCCCCCGGCACGCGCATCGTGTCGAACACCTTCCGCATGGGCGAGTGGGAGCCCGACCAGACGGTGACGCTGCCGCCCTCCGTCTGCGTGGATGCGTGGTGCACCGCGCACTTCTGGCTCGTGCCGGCGCGGGTCGCGGGCACGCACTCGGTCGACGGCGGCCAGCTGGTCCTCGAACAGCGCTTCCAGATGCTGACCGGCACGCTGCGCAGCGGCGGCACCACCGTCCCCGTCGAAGGGCGGGTGCGCGGCGACGAGGTGGAGGTGAAGGCGGGCGGCCGGACGCTGCGCGGCACCGCGGGGTCGGGCGGCATCGCCTGGAAGTAGGGCGACGGCCGCCACACGGCCCTCCCGCATCGCGATGTCATGGATGGGGCCGTCGGTGCGACGATCCCGTCCGTCCTCCGAGGAGCGCCCGCATGACGATCTCCCGTCCCGATACCGCCGACTCCGCCGTTGCGCCGCTGACCCCGGTCACCGGCCCGACGTCGTCCGACCGACGCGCGCTGTGCCTCTCCGGCGCGATCCTGGCCTGCGTGCCCGGCGCCGCCCGGTCGCGCCCCGGCACCGAGCCCACGCCGTCGCAGATGGAGGGGCCGTACTACCCGGTCGAGCCGATCCCCGTGCGCAGCCGCCTGCGCGAGCTCGACGGCCGCAGGGCCCAGGGCACCGGGCTGCTGCTCTCCGGTCAGGTCTGGTCCGAGGGGCGGCCGGTGCCGGACGCGCGGGTCGAGATCTGGCAGTGCGATGCACGCGGCATCTATCGCCACCCCGCCCAGCGCGGCGAGCCCGATCCCGGCTTCGCGGGCTACGGCGCGCAGGTCACCGACGCCGAAGGTCGCTGGGCGTTCGACACGCTGATGCCGGTGCCCTACGAGGGCCGTCCGCCGCACATCCACCTGCGCGTGAAGCGCGCGGGGCGCATGGTGCTGACCTCGCAGCTCTACCTCGAGGGCCGCACCGAGGAGAGCGGCTTCCTGCGCCGGGTGCCGGGCCTGCAGGGGCCGCGCGAGCGGCTGACGCTGCGCCCGGATGCGGGCGGCCCGGGGCGGGAGCCGTCGGCCACCTTCGACATCGTGCTGGGCTGAGCGGCGGGGAGGCCGCCAAAGACAAGGCCCGCCGGATCGTGGGATCGGGCGGGCCTCGGTGAAACTGGTGGCGAATCAGGGACTCGAACCCCGGACCTGCGGATTATGATTCCGTCGCTCTAACCGACTGAGCTAATTCGCCGAAGAGGCGGGAGTCTACACGGAGCGCAGACGGCGTGTCAAAGACGTGGGCGCGACCGCTCAGGCCGCCGGGAACGTGACCGTGAATCGCGCGCCGGGCGACTTCGCGCCCGGATGTGCGTCGTCCACCTCGATCGTGGCGCCGTGCCGGTCGGCGATCTCGCGCACGATGGGCAGGCCCAGCCCGCTGCCGTCCACGCCGGTGCCCAGCACCCGGTAGAAGCGCTCGAACACCAGCTCCCGCTCGGCCTCGGGGATACCCGGTCCGCTGTCCTCGACCTCCAGCAGCACGTGCCGACCGTCGGCCACGGTGCGAACGGTCACGGTGCCGCCGCGCGGCGTGTACCGCAGCGCGTTGTCGACGAGGTTGCTCACCAGCTCGCGCAGCAGCAGCGGCTGGCCCAGCACGACCGGGCTGGCCTCGGCGCCGGTCGCGTCGTTCTCGGCGCGCGCGGACTCGAAGCCGAGGTCGATGCCGCGCTCGATGGCCGTGGGCACCCAGTCGGCGATCGTCTCGCGGGCGAAGGCCTCGAGATCCATCGGCTCGGGGTGTGCCGCGTCGCGCGGGTTCTCCATCCGCGCGAGCGACAGCAGCTGGTTCACCAGGTGCGCGGCGCGCTGCGAACTGCGCGAGATCTGCTCGAGCGTGCGGCGCAGCTCGGCCGGGTCGCGCTCGCGCAGCGCGAGCTCGCTCTGCGTGCGCAGGCCGGCCAGCGGGGTCTTCATCTGGTGGGCCGCGTCTGCGATGAAGCGTTTCTGCACGCTCACCGTGGTGTCGAGCCGTTCGAGCAGCTCGTTGAACGCGTCGACCAGCGGCGCGATCTCCTCGGGCGCGCCGCGCGGATCGATCGGCGACAGGTCCTCGGGGGAGCGGTCGCGGATCCGCCGCTGCAGCGACTTCAGCGGCTTCAGCCCGCGCGACAGGCCGAACCAGACGAGCAGCACCGCCACCGGCAGGATCATGAACTGCGGGAAGATCACGCCCTTGATGATCTCGTTGGCCAGGCGCGTGCGCTTGTCGAGCGTCTCGGCCACCTGCACCAGCACCGGCTCGACCTCCTCGCCGTCGGTGACCTCGGTGTACAGGTAGCCGATGCGGATCTGGTCGCCGCGGTAGTTCGCGGTCCGAAGCTTGACCTTGCCCGGAATCGGATAGTCGTAGAGGCCGGGCTTGGGCAGGTCGGCCTCGCCGGCGAGCAGCTGGCCGCGTGCGCCCACGACCTGGAAGTAGACGACGTCCTCCTCGTCGGCCGCGAGGAAGTCGCGCGCCGCGCGCGGCAGGATCACCACCACGCGGTCGGACGCGATGCGCACCTGCTGCGCGAGCGCCTCGGTGCGGTCGTCGAGCGCCCGGTCGAAGGGCGCGTCGGCGAGCGAGCGCGCGATCACGAAGGTGACCGCCACCGACAGCGGCCAGAGCAGCAGCAGCGGCGCGAACATCCAGTCGAGGATCTCGCCGAACAGCGAACGCTGCTCGAG
>JBAXJZ010000102.1:0-10154 GCA_037137595.1 Burkholderiales bacterium
GGAGACCGCGATCGCCGCCGCCGTCAACGCGCGCGGAGTGCCCGCGGCGGTCAGCGGCAGCGTCGGCGGCTGGGCGCCCGATCGCATCGAGGCCCGCTTCGTCGGCGCACGCTCTGAGCTGGTGCTGGCCGACTGGTACCGGCTCGAGGCGATCGATGCCGATGCGCCCGGCGGCCGTCCGGTGCCCGGACTGCCCGCCGATCCGAGGACCGCGGCCTACCAGCGCCAGCTCGCGCAGGTGCATGCGATGCTGTCCGGCGAGGCCCACACCCTGCCCTCCCTCGCCGAGGCCCTCGCGGTCCAGCGTGGCATCGAGGCGATCCTGACCCCCCACGAGGACACCCTTCCATGAGCCTTCCCGCGACCATGCGGTATGTCGAACACGGCGCCGGCGGCGGCCCCGAGGTGCTGCGCGTCGCCAGCGGCGAGGTGCCCGAGGTCGGCGCCGGCGACGTGCTGATCGAAGTCGTCGCCGCCGGCGTGAACCGGCCCGACTGCCTGCAGCGCAGCGGCCGCTATCCGCCGCCCAAGGACGCCTCGCCGCACCTCGGCCTCGAGGTCGCGGGCCGGATCGTGGCGCTCGGGCAGGGCGTGACCGAGTGGGCGATCGGCGACGCGGTCTGCGCGCTGACCAACGGCGGCGGCTACGCCGAGTACGCGATCGCACCCTCCGGCCAGGTGCTGCCGGTGCCCGAGGGCCTGCCGATGCTGCAGGCGGCCGCGGTGCCGGAGACCTACTTCACCGTCTGGTCCAACGTGTTCGAGCGCGGCCGGCTCGCCGCCGGCGAATCGCTGCTGGTGCACGGCGGCTCGTCGGGCATCGGCCTGACCGCGATCCAGCTCGCGAAGGCGCGCGGTTCGACCGTCTACTGCACGGTGGGCAGCGCGGAGAAGGCCGAGGCCTGCCTCGCGCACGGCGCGGACGCCGCCATCGACTACCGGAACCAGGACTTCGTCGCCGAGACCATGCGACTGACCGGCAACCGCGGCGTCGACGTGGTGCTCGACATGGTCGGCGGCCCGTACATCGAGAAGAACCTGAAGATCCTCGCGCTCGAGGGTCGGCTGGTGCAGATCGCCTTCCTGCAGCCGTCGCGCGCCGAGGTCGACTGGCTGCCGCTGATGGTCAAGCGCCTGACCTTCACCGGCTCGACGCTGCGCCCCCGGCCGCCGGCCGAGAAGGCGCGGCTCGCGCAGCAGCTGCGGACCGAGGTCTGGCCGCTGCTCGAGCAGGGCCGCGCGCTCCCGCACATCCACAAGGTGTTCACGCTGGAGCAGGCCGCGCAGGCGCACGCGCTCATGGAGAGCAGCGAGCACATCGGCAAGATCATGCTGCAGGTGCGCGCGGGCTGAGGCGCCGCGCGATCCAGGCCGTCGGCGGTCGACGGCCCGGATCCACGCCGTCCGGGAGGGCGGCGGCGAGGGCGGCAGCCCTCGCGTGCGCCGGGGCGGACGCCCCGGCGGTGATCGTCAGAGGTCGGCCTGGAGCACCGCCGCCAGCAGCGCGGCGCCGAGCCAGACGATGCCGCGCTTGCGGACGGTGCGCGGGGTGCTGAGGTGCGGGGTCGGTTTCATCGCGGGACGTCCTCGATGGGGGAGCGGGTCAGGCGGCCGCCGACGTGCTGCCGGAACGGCGGTAGGCGCGGTAGCCGACGAAGAACATCACGGCCGCGGCGCCGATCTGGAGCACGCGGTCGACCGTGGCGTGGTCGAGCACGAACTGGTCGAACAGCGGATCCTTGACGACCATGCCGGCGCCGGTGAGCGCGAGGATCGATGCGCCGACCGCGGCGAGCAGCGGCCAGCGGTCCATCATCTTGGTCACGAAGCCGCTGCCCCAGACGACCAGCGGGATCGTCACGAGCAGGCCGATGATCACCAGGTCCCAGCGGCCGTGCGCGGCGCCGCCGATCGCGAGCACGTTGTCCACGCCCATCAGCGCGTCGGCGATGATGATGGTCTTCATCGCGCCCCAGAAGCTGTCGGCAGCGTTGTGCTCGTGGGCGCCGGCGTCATCGGCGGGCACCGCGAGCTTGTAGGCGATCGGCAGCAGCAGCAGCCCGCCGATCAGCAGCAGGCCGGGGATCTGGAGCAGCCAGACCACCACGAGCGTGAGCGCCGTGCGGACCGCGATCGCGCCGGCGGCACCGAAGATGATCGCCTTGCGGCGCAGGTCCGGGCGCAGGCGGCTGGCGGCGATGCCGATGACCAGTGCGTTGTCGCCGGCCAGGACGAGGTCGATGACGATGATGGTGGCCAGAGCCGCCCACCAGGCCGAGCTGAAGAGTTCCATGAGGGTCCGAGGAGTGTCGAATGGCTGGTCTCGCCCGCGGGCCGGGGGCCCGCCGCCATCTCCGGGGCGGCCGGAGCCGCCCGTCTTGACGAAGATGGCGCCGACGCCGGATGCGTCGGGTGCTACTCCCCAGAACGGGCCGAGGGTACGTGAGAACCGGGTGAGGTGTCCACACGAATCCTCACGGCCGTGAGGGGCGCATGAGTCGGCCGACGGACGGCGTCCTGACAGCCGGGGCAGAAAGTGAGCGCGGGCTTACAGCACAGGTCCCGCGGGGGGGCGGATCAGGTCTGCACGAGCGTCCGGTGGCGATGGATGCTCATCAGCATCCCGGCGCCCACGCCCAGCGTGACCATCGCAGTGCCGCCGTACGACATCCAGGGCAGCGGCACGCCGACCACCGGCAGGATGCCGATCACCATCCCCATGTTGACGAAGCAGTAGGTGAAGAAGCTCATCGTGATCGAGCCGGCCATCAGCCGTCCGAAGGCGGTGGCGCCGGTGCCGGCGATGACGAGTCCCCGCGAGATGATCGCCAGGTAGAGGAGCATCAGCACGCCCACGCCCAGCAGTCCGAACTCCTCGGAGAAGACCGCCAGGATGAAGTCGGTGGTCCGCTCCGGGATGAACTCGAGGTGGGTCTGCGTGCCCTGCATCCAGCCCTTGCCGGTCAGCCCGCCCGAGCCGACCGCGATCGTCGACTGGATGATGTGGAAGCCCTTGCCGAGCGGGTCCGAGGTGGGGTCGATCAGCGTCAGCACCCGCTGGCGCTGGTAGTCGTGCAGGAACGACCAGAGCACCGGCATCGAGGCCAGGCCCGCCGCCACCAGGCCGCCGATGATCTTCCAGCTCAGGCCGGCGAAGAAGATCACGTAGGCGCCGGCCGCCAGCACCAGGATCGAGGTGCCCAGGTCGGGCTGCTTGGCGATCATGCCCACCGGCACCACCAGCAGGATCGTCGCCACGACGAAGTCGCCCCAGCGCAGCATCCCCTCGCGCTGGTTGAAGTACCAGGCGAGCATCAGCGGCGTCGCGATCTTCAGCATCTCGGAGGGCTGGATCCGCGTGAAGCCCAGGTCGAGCCAGCGTTGCGCGCCCTTGTTGATCACGCCGAAGATGTCGACCGCGATCAGCAGCGCGATGCCGATCGCGTACAGGGGGACCGCGAGCCGCATCAGCACCGCGGGCGGAATGATCGCGGCGATCCACATCACCACGAAGGCCACGCCGAGGTTGCGGAAGTGGCCGGCGAAGCGCCCGGGAAAGTCGAAGGCGGCCGAGTACATCGTCACGCAGCTGATCGCGATGACCAGGCCCATCGCGATCATCAGCGAGCCGTCGAAGACCATCACGTATGGACGGATGGCCTCCCACGGCGAGCGCCGCTCCATCGGGGTGGTGGCCGCCCCGATCAATTGCGTGCCGCCTGCGCGGGGGTGAGGGGCTCGGGTTCCATGTTCTCCGGCACGTCCCGCATGTCCGAATCGTCTTCCTGCCGCATCGGGAAGGGCTGCGCCGAGTCCTTCGGCACCTTGCCGAGCAGCACGTAGTCGAACACCTTGCGTGCGATCGGCGCCGCGGCCTGCGCGCCGAAGCCGCCGTTCTCGACGATCAGCGCGAGCGCGACCTTCGGGTCGTCGGCCGGCGCGAAGGCCATGAACAGCGAGTGGTCGCGGAAGCGTTCGGCGATCTTGCGGGCGTCGTACTTCTCGTTCTGCTTGATGCCGATCACCTGCGCCGTGCCGGTCTTGCCCGCGGCGACGTACTCGGCACCCATGAACGCGATCCGGCCGGTGCCGACCTTGTTCACCTCGATCATGCCCTGCTTCACCAGGGCGAGGTGATCGGGCTTGATCGTGATGCGATAGCTTTCCTTGGGCACCGTCGGCGTCTTCGTGCCGTCGCGCGGGTCGTGGATCGCCTTGACCACATGCGGCCGCATCACCGTGCCGCCGGCCGCCAGCGTCGCCGTGGCGTGCGCGAGCTGCAGCATCGTGAAGGTGTTGTAGCCCTGGCCGATCCCGATCGACGGCGTCTCGCCCGGCAGCCACTTCTGCTTGTAGCGCTTCATCTTCCACTCGGAAGACGGCAGGATCCCGGTCGTCTCGTTCTGGATGTCGATGCCGGTCAGCTGGCCGAAGCCCCAGGGCTTCATGTAGTCGTGGATCCGGTCGACGCCCATCTCGTAGGCGGCGCCGTAGTAGTAGGTGTCCGACGAGACGATGATCGACTTCTTCAGGTCGACCGAGCCGTTGCCGCCGGGCTTGGAGTCGCGGAACCGGTGACCGCCGAGCAGGTAGTAGCCCGGGTCGCTGATCGTCGTGGTCGCGGTGCGCACGCCGCTGTCGAGCACGGCCAGCGCCATGAAGGGCTTGTAGGTCGAGCCCGGCGGGTAGGTGCCGCGCAGCGGCCGGTTCAGCAGCGGCTTGTCCGGGTCGTCGTTCAGTTCCTTCCAGGTCACCGGGTCGATGCCGTCGATGAACAGGTTCGGGTCGTAGGTGGGCTTCGAGACGAAGGCCAGCACGTCGCCGGTGGCCGGCTCGATCGCCACCAGCGCCCCCTTGCGGTTGCCGTACCACTCCTCGACGAGCTTCTGCAGCCGCACGTCGATCGACAGGATCAGGTTCTTGCCCGGCGTGGCCGGATTGCGCGACAGCGAGCGCACCGCGCGGCCGCCGGCCGAGACCTCGACCTCGTCGAAGCCGGTCTCACCGTGCAGCTGCGACTCGTAGCTCAGCTCGACGCCCACCTTGCCGATGTGCGTGGAGCCCGCGTAGAGCGAGCCGTGGCCGGCGTCGTCGATCTTGCGCTTCTCCTCGGGCGAGATGCGGCCGATGTAGCCGATCACGTGGGACGCGGTCTCGCCCAGCGGATAGTTGCGGAACAGGCGCGCCTTCACGTCCACGCCCTCGAACCGGTAGCGGTTCGCGGCGATCTTCGCCACCTCCTCGTCGGTCAGCCGCGTCTTGAGCGGCAGCCACTCGGAGTTCTTGGTGTCCTCGTAGAGCCGCTTGAAGCGGCGCCGTTCGCGCGGGCCGATCTCGATGATCGTGGCCAGTTCGTCGATCGTCTTCTCGAGGTTCTCGATCTGCCGCGGCGCGAGCTCGAGCGTGTAGGCCGAGACGTTCTCGGCGAGCAGCACGCCGTTTCGGTCGTAGATCAGGCCGCGTGCCGGCGGCACCGGCACGACCGCGATCCGGTTGTCCTCGGCCTGCGCGTGGAAGTCGTCGTGCCGGTAGACCTGCAGCCAGACGAAGCGGGCCACCAGCACCGAGAACAGCGTGAACACGAACAGGATCGCGAACACCAGCCGCCAGCGCAGGCGCGCCAGCTCGAGCTCGGAATTCCTGACTTCGACCATGCCTCGTGCCGCGCCTACAGGGGTCTGTTCTCGTCGCGGTCCACCGCGCTGCGCTGGGGCGCGAGCAGCAGCACGTCGGCCAGCGGCCACAGCAGCGTCGAGGTGACGCTCTGCAGGAAGTAGCCCAGCCCCGGGAACGGGCCGCCCACCGCCATCCGCACGGCGATCACCACCAGCTGCGCGATCAGGAAGAGCGGCAGCACGTGCAGCATCTGCCCGCCCAGCCGGAACCAGGGCACGCGCCGATGCATCGACATCGCGCCGTACGACAGCAGGCTGTAGGCCAGCGCGCGCTCGCCCAGCAGCGCCGACGCGTGCACGTCCATCAGCAGGCCGACCAGGAACGCGATGCCGATGCCGACCTTGCGCGGCTGGTGGATGTTCCAGAACACCAGCACGATCGCGAGGAAGTCGGGCACGCCGTAGGTCCGGCCCCAGGGCAGGATGTTCAGCACGAACGCGGCCAGGATCGTGAACGCGATGAACGCGCGGCTGGCGGGAAGCAGCAGGTACTCGGCGCGCATCTGCATCGGTCGGGCCCCTTCAGTCGGCGCGTTTGGCCGGGCGCTTCGAGCGCGGATCCACCGGCTCGGGCGGCGGCGGCGGTGGCGGCACGCCGGTGCGGTCGACCAGCAGCACCAGCAGCAGGCGGCTGCGGTCCACGCCGGCCACCGGATCGACCAGCACCCGCGCGAAGTTGCCGGTGCGGCCGCGGTCGACCACCGCGATCCGCCCCACCGGCAGGCCCGCGGGATACAGGCTGTCCAGGCCCGAGGTGACGACGATGTCGCCCTCCTTCAGGTCCGCGTTGACCGACATGAAGCGCAGCTCCATCCGTCCCGGCTCGGCCCCGCCCGAGGCGATCGCGCGCAGCCCGGTGCGCTGGATCTGCACGGGGATCGTCATGTTGCGGTCGGTGATCAGCGTGAGCTCGGCCGACAGCGGGAACACCCGCGTGATCTGACCGACGACGCCCTGCGGATCGACCACCGGCTGGCCGGTGGCCACGCCCTGCTGCAGCCCCTTGTCGAGCACCAGCCGGCGGGTGAACGGATCGCGGGTGTCGTAGAGCACCTCGGCCACCACGCTCTTGACCGCCGCGCGGTCGCGCGCGCCCATCAGCTCGCGCAGTTGCCGGTTCTCCTGGGCGAGCTGCTCGACCTGCAGCAGCACGCGGGCATTGGCCGTCTCGAGCCGCTTCAGATCGGTGTTCTCGGCGCGCAGCCGGTGGATCTCGGAGAGGTAGTCGGTGGAGATGGACAGCGCGTCGCGCGGCACGAGCAGCGTCCTCTGCAGCGGGTACAGCACGGTGCCGATGCCCTGGCGCATCGCGCCGAGCAGGCCGGTGCGCGAATCGGCGACCAGCAGCGCGATGCCGAGCAGCGCGAAGAACCCGAGGCGGGCGTTGGCCGACGGGCCCTGCTTGAAGAACGGCGGCGGGCTGCGGTCCATTGCCCCGCTTTCAGTGCGGCGTCACTCGCTGGTGAAGATCGTTCCGAGCTTGTCCATCCGCTCCAGCGCCATCCCGCAGCCGCGGACCACGCAGGTCAGCGGATCGTCGGCCACCAGCACCGGCAGCCCGGTCTCTTCCATCAGCAGGCGGTCGAGGTCGCGCAGCAGCGCGCCGCCGCCCGTCAGCATCATCCCGCGCTCGGCGATGTCCGCGCCGAGTTCCGGCGGGGTCTGCTCGAGCGCGATCTTGACCGCGGAGACGATGTTGTTGAGCGGATCGGTCAGGGCTTCGAGGATCTCGTTCGAGGAGACGGTGAACGCGCGCGGGATGCCCTCGGAGAGGTTCCGGCCCTTCACTTCCATCTCCTTGACCTCGGAGCCGGGGAAGGCGGAGCCGATCTCCTTCTTGATCGCCTCGGCGGTGGTCTCGCCGATCAGCATCCCGTAGTTGCGGCGGATGTAGTTGATGATCGCTTCGTCGAACTTGTCGCCGCCGACCCGCACCGAGCCGGAATAGACCATGCCGCCGAGCGAGATCACGCCGACCTCGGTGGTGCCGCCGCCGATGTCCACCACCATCGAGCCGGTGGCTTCCGACACCGGCAGGCCCGCGCCGATCGCGGCCGCCATCGGCTCCTCGATCAGGAAGACCTGCGAGGCGCCGGCGCCGAGCGCCGACTCGCGGATGGCCCGGCGCTCGACCTGGGTCGAGCCGCAGGGCACGCAGATGATGATCCGCGGGTTGGGCGCGAACAGCGACCCCGGGTGGACCATCCGGATGAACTGCTTGAGCATCTGCTCGGTCACGGTGAAGTCGGCGATGACGCCGTCCTTCATCGGGCGGATCGCCTCGATGTTCCCCGGGACCTTGCCGAGCATCTGCTTGGCTTCCTTGCCGACGGCGGCGATCGTCTTCTTGCCGTTCGGCCCGCCTTCCTGGCGGATCGCGACCACCGACGGCTCGTTCAGGACGATGCCCTTGCCCCGCACGTAGATGAGGGTATTGGCCGTTCCGAGGTCGATCGCGAGGTCGTTGGAGAAATACTTTCGAAAGAATCCGAACATCGTCGGTTCCGCGCTTATAGGAGTGGAAAGGACCCTCGGGCGGGCATCGGAGAGGCGGGGAAGCGGTCGTTCCGCCTCGGTGATGCGACCCGAATCTCCTCAGAAACGACGCGAATCATACCTTATAATTCCTTAAGTTCACTAAAGAAATCGGGGTTTTCCACTGTCTCTCACAGCTGCCGACGTGGCGCGGATCGCGGAACTCGCCCGTCTCGAACTCACCGCCGCCGAGGCCGATCGCACCCTCGGTCAGCTCAACCGCGTCCTCGAGCTGATCGAGGCGCTGCAGGCCGTGGACACCGCCGGGGTCGAACCGATGACCCATGCCGGCGACGTCGTGCTGCGCCTGCGGCCCGACGCGGTCACCGAACCCGACCGGCGCGACGACTACCAGGCCGGCGCGCCGGCGGTCGAGCACGGCCTGTACCTCGTGCCCCGGGTGATCGAATGACCGCCGACTGGCACCGCAGGCCGCTGCCCGAACTGCGCCGCGCCCTGGACGAGGGCGCGGTCACCGCGGTCGCGCTGGCCGAGCACTTCCTCGGCCGGATCGCCGCGTCCAATCTGAACGCCTTCGTCGACGTCCGGCCCGACCTGACGCTCGAAGCGGCCCGTGCGGCCGACGAGCGGCTCGGCCGTGGTGAACGCGGCACGCTGCTCGGCCTGCCGCTGGCGCACAAGGACATCTTCGTCACCCGCGGCTGGCGCTCCACCGCGGGCTCGCGGATGCTCGCCGACTACGTCAGCCCGTTCGACGCCACCGTCGTCGAGAAGCTCGCCGCGGCCGGCGCGGTCTGCCTGGGCAAGACGAACTGCGACGAGTTCGCGATGGGCTCGTCGAACGAGCACTCGCACTTCGGCGCGGTCCGCAACCCCTGGGACCTGGACGCGATCCCGGGCGGCTCGTCGGGCGGCTCGGCGGCGGCCGTGGCCGGCGGGCTCGCCCCGCTCGCCACCGGCACCGACACCGGCGGCTCGGTCCGCCAGCCCGCCTCGATGTGCGGGATCACCGGGATCAAGCCGACCTACGGCCGCGTCTCCCGCTTCGGGATGATCGCCTACGCGTCCAGCCTGGACCAGGGCGGTGCGTTCGGCGCGTCGGCGGCCGACTGCGCCGCGCTGCTGGCCGCGATGTCGGGCTTCGACCCGCGCGACGCCACCAGCCTCGAGCGGCCGGCCGACGACCACGCGGCGCGGCTCGCGGATTCGCCGGTGCCCGAGGGCCGCGGCGCGGCCGTCTCGACGTCGCGCCCGCTCGCCGGGCTGCGCGTGGGCCTGCCGCGCGAGTTCTTCGGCGAGGGCCTGGCGCCCGACGTCGAGGCGGCGGTCCGCGCGGCGCTCGCGGTGCTGGAGGCGCTGGGCGCCGAGCCGGTGGAGATCTCGCTGCCGCGCACGCGGCTGGCCATCCCGGCCTACTACGTGATCGCGCCGGCCGAGGCCTCGAGCAACCTGTCGCGCTTCGACGGGGTGCGCTACGGCCACCGCGCCGCGAACCCGGCCGACCTGCGCGACCTGTACAGGCGCAGCCGCGCCGAGGGCTTCGGCGAGGAGGTGCGGCGGCGGATCCTGGTCGGCACCTACGTGCTGTCCCACGGCTACTACGACGCCTACTACCTTCAGGCCCAGAAGCTGCGGCGGCTGATCGCCGAGGACTTCGCCGCGGCCTTCGAGCGGGTCGACGTGATCGCCGGGCCGGTCTCGCCCACGGTCGCCTGGAACCTCGGCGAGACGGTGGACGACCCGGTCAAGGACTACCTGGCCGACGTCTACACGCTGGGCACCTCGCTCGCCGGCCTGCCGGGCCTGTCGATGCCGGCGGGCTTCGGCGACCGCGGCCGGCCGGTGGGCGTGCAGCTGATCGGCCCGCGCTTCGCCGAGACGCGGCTGCTCGCGGTCGCGGACCGCTTCCAGCAGGCGACCGACTGGCACCTGCGCCGGCCGCCGGAGTAGGGCGCGGCGATGTCATCCGCCCTCCCGCGCGCC
>JBAXJZ010000103.1:0-10154 GCA_037137595.1 Burkholderiales bacterium
AGACCTGGCAAGCCGACTTCACCCACTGGCGGCTCGCCGACGGCACCGACGTCGCCGGGCAGGCGCTCGCCTTCGCGCGCGAACGGCTGTCCGCCGGGCCGGTGCTCGTCTTCGCGACCGCCGAGCCGGACTCGGTCCGCGCGGTCCAGGCGAAGCTCGGCGTCGCGAAGGCCGGCGAACTGGTCGAGCACACGCTGGCGGCGGTCGCGCGCGGACTGGTCGAGGCCGGCGTGCGTCGGCTGGTGGTCGCCGGCGGCGAGACCTCGGGCGCGGTCGTGCAGGCGCTCGGCGTCGAGCGGATGGCGATCGGTCCGCAGATCGATCCGGGTGTGCCCTGGACGGCGGTGACGTCGGCGGCCTGCGCCGGCGAGACCGTGCACCTCGCGCTGAAATCGGGCAACTTCGGCACGGTCGACTTCTTCACCAAGGCGTTCGCGCGGCTCGCGTGACGGGGAGGGCGGTGATGGGACGGATCGGGGGCAGGACACGCGCCGGGCTCGCCGCGGCGGCGTCGGCCGCGCTGCTCGCGGCCTGCGGCATCCCCACCGCCGAGAAGCCCTCGCAGGCGACGGTCGATGCGCGCGTCGCGGCCGCGAGGCGGCTGGCGGGCGACGACCTGGCGATGCTGATGCCGCTGTGCGAGCCGCAGCCCGCGACCCGCACCGCCTCCGGCCCCCAGATCGACGCGGCGCTGAAGAAGCTGGTCGAGGCCGCCGCGCCCGAGCCGGGCCAGGTGTTCGACAACGTCTGGTTCGTCGGGTCGGCCTGGGTCTCGGCCTGGGTGATCCGCACCTCCGAGGGCCTGATCCTGATCGACGCGCTGAACAACGCGCTCGAGGCCCGCGCGCTCATCGAGGGCGGCATGGCGAAGCTCGGGCTCGATCCCGCGCAGCTGCGCTACCTGATCGTCACCCACGGTCACGGCGATCACTACGGCGGCGCGCGCTACCTCGTCGAGAAGTACCGTCTGCGCGTGGTCGCGAGCGAGCTCGACTGGCGGATGATGGAGACGCAGCTCGAGTTCAGCTCGTCGGTCTGGGGGGCCCCCCCGCAGCGCGACATCGCGGTGAAGGACGGCGACACGCTGACGCTGGGCGACACCACGATCCGCCTCTACCTGACGCCGGGCCACACCGTGGGCACGCTGTCGCCGGTCTTCGACGTGAAGTCGGGCGGACGCACCCATGCGGCGCTGCTCTGGGGCGGCACGGCGTTCAACTTCGGCCGCGACCTCGGCCGGCTCGAGAGCTACGCGGCCGCCGCCGACCGCATGCGCGGGATCGCGCAGCGCCAGCCGATCGACGTGCTGATGTCGAACCACCCCGGCTGGGACGGTACGCTGAAGAAGATGCAGGCGATGCGTGCGCAGGGCGGCCGCGTGCCGAATCCCTTCGTCGTCGGGCCGAAGGTCGTCGACCGCGCGCTCGCCACGATGGCCGAGTGTGCGCGGGCCCAGCGGGACCGCTTCCTGATGTGATCGGCCCGCCGGGGGCGGGTCACTTCAGCGTGTAGGTGAGCCCGATGTGCCCGCTTTCCTGCGAGGCGGTGCCGACGATCGGACTGCGCGTGATCGCGCTGTCGAGCCAGCGGTGCCGCCAGGTCAGCTGCAGCGCCCACGCACCGGTGATGGGCAGCGTCGCAGCGAGCCCGGCCATCGGCACCAGCGAGGCGCCCGGCGAATAGCGGGCCGTGCCGCTCGCCGCGGACTGTGCCGCATCGACCCCGTAGAGATGCCGCACGTAGGCCGCGCTGCGGTATTCGAAGCCCAGCAGCGGATAGATGCCGACCGGGCCGACGTCGACCTTGGTCGCGAGCAGTCCCTCGACGAACTGGCCGCCCGAGGTCAGGTCGTGCATCGCGTAGACGATCAGCGCGCCGTAGTTGTTGCGCTGGAAGGTGCCGATGCCGAGCGGCACCGGCGCCGCACGATCGCCGAGGCCGCGCAGCGACGCGGTGTCGGCCTTCCAGCCTTCGGTGCTGACGCGGCCGACGAGCTCGAGGTGGCCCGAGCCCAGGGGCAATGCCCGGTAGCCGAAGGTGTCCAGCCGCCCGAAGAACGAGCCCCATTCGCCGAACACGTAGGGGAGGATGGTGACGGTGTTGCCGCTGGTGCGGACGATCTCCGTGCGCGAGTAGGCCGCGAGTCCGAAGTCGCCGGTGGGCCCGGTCGACTGCGCGAGGGCGGCGGCCGGACCGAGCAGGGCGGCGGTGATCGCGGCGGCGGCAACGTGTCCGGAGCCGGAGGGCGCAACCACCGGCCGGGCGGCGAACCGACGGGAAACGGCGGGGTCGGGGAGGGCGGTCGGGCGCGGGACTCGGGGCATGGCGGCGTCGGGTCGGTCCGGAAGAAGCGGGACTGTACCGTGCGGTCAAGCTGGCGCGGGGCGAGGCCCCGGACCGCGCGGTAGGATTCGCGTCGCCGGCGCGCAACCCCTGCGCCCTCGCGAGGAGACGATCATGACCCGCAGCGACGACGCCACCGACGAAGTGGTCTATGGGGTCGCGGAGCAGGTGGCGACGATCCGCCTGCAGCGCCCCGACCGCCAGAACACCATCACCCGCACGATGCTCGCGGCGCTCGCCGACGCGCTGGTCCGCGCGAACCGCGATCCCGAGGTGCGCGCGGTGGTGCTGACCGGCACCGGCCGCTTCTTCTGCGCGGGCCTGGACCTGCGCGGCGGCTCGGGGATCGGCGAGGGCCGGCACGCGCCGACGCTGCCGCTGCGCGACGCGCCGCCGATCGTGCTGCACGCGATGGACAAGCCGACGATCTGCGCGCACAACGGTTCGTCGGCCGGCTACGGGATGGACCTCGCGCTCGGCTGCGACGTGCGGATCATGGCCGAGGGCTCGAAGATGGCCGCGGCCTTCACCGCGCGCGGCATCGTGCCCGAGAGCGGCGGCACCTGGCTGCTGCCGCGGATGATCGGCTGGTCGAAGGCGGCCGAGCTGCTGTTCACCGGCCGCACGCTCGACGCGGCGCGCTGCGTCGAGCTCGGCCTGGCATCCCGGGTGGTGCCGGCCGAGCGCTGCCTCGACGAGGCGCTCGCGCTGGCGCGCGAGATCGCGGCCAACGCGCCGCTCGCGGTGCAGGGCACGAAACGGATGATGCGGATGGGCCTGGACGAGACCTTCGAGACCCACGTCCACCACGTCTACCTGCAACTGCTGCCGCTGTTCGGCTCGGACGACTTCCGCGAAGGCATGGCGGCGTTCATGGAGAAGCGGCCCGCGGTCTTCCAGGGGCGCTGACGTCGCTCGCCGGCCCGCGGGTCGGCTATCCTCGGGGCAGCGCCGCCCGGCGCGTCCCCCCGGAGAGTCCATGTCACCCCTCCTCCAGCGTGCCGCCGTCCTCGCGGCGCTCCTTGCCGCCGTCGCCACCCCCGCCGGCGCCGGCAGCCTCGTCGGTTCGTCCGCGGCCGGCGGCTCCTCGGCCTCGTCGGCCGCCTCCGATTCGGTCGAAGGCTCGAGCAAGAGCTCCACGCGCGCGGTCGCGGCTGCCGACGGCCCGTACCGGGTCGCCGAAGTCGTCCCGGTGCCGGACCGTCCCGACGTGCTGCGCCTGACGCTTCAGCCGCTCGCCGGCGCGACCGGCGACGGCCCGCTGCGGCTCGTCGTGCCCCGGCAGGCGGTCGAGCGCGGCGCGGTCGCGCAGGGCGGCACCGTGGTCGCGAGCCAGCGACCGTACGGCGTGGCCTTCGCCAACGGCGAGACCCGCCGCGAGTTCTTCCTCGTGATCGCCGACGACTGGCACCGCGAGCTGCGCTCGACCCCGGTCTCGCTCTGACGTGAGCCGCGGCCCGCGCGGCCCCCGCGGCCGTCTGGCCGCGCTCGTGCTCGCCGCCTGCGCGACCGGTGCGTCCGCGCCGTGCCTCGCCGGCGCCTTCCGCTACTGCGATCCGCCCGCCGAGCTGGACGCCGTCCGGCAGGACGAGGTGCTGCGGCTGGGCGCCGAAGTCAAGCGCGCGCTCGAGTCGAGCGGCGTGTCGGCCGCGCTGGTCGCGCGCTCGGGGATCGACCTCGACCGGTTCGGCATGCGCTACTCGCACGCCGGCGTCGCGCTGCGCGATCATCCGGCGGGGCCCTGGACCGTGCGCCAGCTCTACTTCGATTGCGGCGAGCGACGGCCCCGTCTCTTCGACGAAGGCGTGCCGGGCTTCCTGTTCGGCGCGGCCGGCGCACCGGTGAGCTGGCTGTCGGTGGTCCTCGTGCCGGGCGCCGACGACGCGCTGGCGCGCACCGCGCTCGACGCGCGACGCGCCACGGGGCTCGTCGGCGCGGCCTACAGCGCCAACGCCCACGCCTTCGCCGCCCGCTACCAGAACTGCAACCAGTGGGTCGCCGAGCTGCTCGGGCTCGCCTGGGGCGCCGTGCCCGACGGCGCGACCGTGCGCGATGACGCGCAGCGCTGGCTGCGTGCGCAGGGCTACGTCCCCGCGGTCTTCGAGCCCCGCAATCCGGTGATGACGCTGCTCGGCGGCGTGCTGCCCTGGCTGCACATGGACGACCACCCGAGCGAGGACATCGCCGAGGGCGTCTACCGGGTCAGCATGCCGCAGTCGCTCGAGGCCTTCGTGCGCGCCCGGGTGCCGGGTGCGCGGCGGATGGAGTTCTGCCTCGCGGACCGACGCATCGTGGTCCGCGAAGGCTGGACGCCGATCGCGGCGGGCTGCGTGCCGCGCGACGGCGACCGGGTGGTCGCCCTCGACGGCTGAGGCGTCGGCTCAGCCGCGCCGCGCGGCCTTGGCCTTCGCGAGGTTCGCCTTGAGGTGCTCCGGCACCCGCTCGTCGAAGCCCAGCGCCACGCGTCGCACTTCGGGCGTGTCGGTCGGTGCGTGACCCACGCCCAGCGCGCTCGCGCGCGGCGCCTCGATCGCGACGACCGTGCCCTCCACGCGGCCGAGCCCGGTGATCTCGCAGGCCACCCGGTGTCCCGGGTCCACCGAGCGGGAGTGGCAGGGCGTGCCCATCAGGATCACGTCGCCGGGCACCAGCGTGATGTGCCGCGCGATGTCGGCGATCACGTAATGCGGCCCCCAGATCGTCTCCTCGCCGATGTTCGCCTCCTGCACGACCAGGCCGTCGACGTAGGTGCGCAGCGTCTGCTCGAACAGGTTCACGCCGCGGACGATGCCCGGTCCGATCGGCAGCAGCGTGTCGGCGCCCTTGACCCGCAGCATCGACCCCTGGTCGGTGTCGCGGAAATCCTGCAGCCCCATGTCGAGCGCCGGGCAGAACCCCTCGATGCAGTCCCAGGCCTCGTCGGGCGTCACGTTGCGGGTGGTCCGTCCGATCACCACCGCGTACTCGCCCTCGTAGTTGAGGTACCTGCAGTCGGCGGGCTTCAGGATCTGTCCGCCGTGGCCGTTCAGCGAGGTGGGCGGCTTGGTGAAGTAGGTGGGCGTCGCGGACGGCTTGGGCGCGTTGCGTGTCTCGTGCGAGCGCGACGCGTAGGAGATGTGGACCGCGATGATCTTGGAGGGCGTGACCGGCGGCAGGTAGACCTGCGCGGCCGCGTCGAGCAGGCGGCCGTCGTCGAGCCTGAGGCGGCCGGCGTCGGGGCCGTCCTCGACCATCGTGCCCCAGAAGGCGCTGCCGCCGGCCAGCACGCGACGGCGCTCGACGCGCGGGCCGCGCAGCACGGCGGGCAGTTCGCCGAACGGAAACTCGAAGTTCATGGTGGTCATCCCTGTGCGCCCACGTCGAACCAGACGTGGATGTTGCCGGTGCCGCGGGCGTTCTCGTACTCGGACAGCGGCTCGCCCCGGGCGCGGCAGGTCGCGCCGCCCAGCGCGCCCACCATGTTCAGGTAGTGCGCACCGAAGGCCTCCCAGTTCCGCTTGCGGTACTCCGTGTCCCAGCGCTCGAGGATCAGGTCGTGCCGACCCTGGCGGAACAGCTCGATCGCGCCCTTGTCGCTCTCGACGTTCTCCGGGCTGGAGACGTTGCTCTCGTGGAAGATCCGCGGATGCACCGGCTTCCAGTCGATGTCGACGAAGCGGTGGCTGAGCGCGCCCGAGGCCAGCAGCACCACGCGCAGGCCGCTGCGCCGGATGCCCTCGGCCACCTGCGCGCCCGAGTCGAGGAAGTGCGGCCAGCGCGCGTTCTGGCACGAGCTCACGCTCACCACCGGGAGGTCGTCGAGCTCGAGCCGCATCTGCTTGACGAGGTTCAGCGACGCGTAGGTGCGTCCCAGCCCCGGGTTCGCGATCGCGCGGACGTAGCCGCCGGCCTCGCGCGAGGCCTCGTCGATCGCCCACGCGAGCTTCGGATGGCCGCGGTAGTCGTAGGGCACCCCGTGCAGGTACCAGGGCATCTCGTCGGAGACGAAGGTGCCGGTGTAGCGGTCCCCGGCGTCCACCAGGTGGTAGCCGGTGGTGAACCAGTGCGAGTCGAAGACCACGATCGCGTCGGGCTTCGCCGCGTCGATCCGCGCGCGCAGCCGCGCGTAACCGGCGATCAGGTCCGAATCCCGGCCCGCGCCCATCATCCTGCGGAAGTCCTCGCACTGCATCAGGCCCGGGTGGTGCGAGACCACCGCGGCGCCCACGATCCGTCCGTCGCTCATCGCGTGCTGCTCCTCATCGGTGGCTGAAGCTCGCCTTGAACGGCTTCTTCGGCACGACCACGTCCTTCACGTCGCAGAAGAACTCGAAGCTCCAGTCCCCGCCCTCGCGGCCCACCCCGCTGCGCTTGATGCCGCCGAAGGGGGCCGCGAGGTCGCGGATGCCGAAGCTGTTGACCCAGATGAAGCCGGTGCGCACGCGGTCGGCGACGGCGGTCGCGTGTACGGCCTCGCCGTAGCAGACCCCGCCCAGCCCGTAGTCGGTGCCGTTGGCCAGCGCCACCGCCTCGTCGTCGGAGGCGAAGGTCTGCAGCGTGAGCACCGGTCCGAACACCTCGTTCTGCACGATCTCGCTGTCCTGCGCGACGCCGGTGAGCATCGTGGGCGCGACGTACTGCGCGCCGAACGGATGCCGCGTTCCCCCCCAGAGCACGCGTGCGCCGCCGCCCACCGCGCGATCGACGAAGCCCATCACGCGCTCGACCTGCCGCGGGTGGATGATCGGCCCGACCTCGGTCGATTCCTCGCGCGGGTCGCCGACATTCAGCCGTTCGACGTGGGCGCGCATCGTCTCGACGAAGCGCGCGGCGACGCGCTCGTGGACGAGGAACCGCGTGCCGGCGAGGCAGACCTGGCCGGCGTTGCGGTACATCAGCGCGCCGGTCGCGGCCGCGCCGTCGAGGTCGGCATCCTCCAGCACGATGAACGGGCTCTTGCCGCCGAGCTCCAGGCTGCAGGGCACGAGGTTCGCGGCGGCGGCCTTCGCGATGGTCTTCGCGGTGGGCACGCTGCCGGTGAACGAGATCCGCGCGACCCGCGGGTCCGCGACCAGTGCCGCGCCGGCGCGCGCGCCCGTGCCCTGGACCACGTTCAGCACGCCGGGCGGCAGGCCGGCCGCGTGGGCCGCGTCGGCGAGCAGCGAACAGGTGAGGGGGGCCCACTCGGGCGGCTTCAGCACGCAGGTGTTGCCGGCGGCGAGCGCCGGGCCCAGCTTCCAGGTCGACAGCATCAGCGGCGCGTTCCACGGCGTGATGACGACGACCACGCCGGCCGGGTCGTGGCGCACGCGGTGGTGTGCCTGCTCGGTCTCGATCGGGCGCTCCTGCAGCCCGAGCGCGTGCTGCGCGAACCAGGTGATGTTGAGCATCGCGCGCGGCACCACGCCGTGCCGCATCCGCGACAGCAGCACGCCGGCGTCGTTGCTCTCCAGCACGCAGAACGCGTCCGCACGCTTGCCGACCTCCTCGGCGAAGCGGTCGAGGATCGGCTTGCGCTCGGCCGCGGTCAGCGCGCTCCAGGCCGGGAACGCGCGCCAGGCGGCATCGAGCGCCGCGTCGACGTGTTCGGGCAGGCCCTCGGCGATGCGGCCGAGCAGCCGGCCGTCGATCGGGCAGCGGTCCTCGAAGGTCTCCGCCGAGGGCACGCGCCGGCCGTCGATGTAGTGGTCCGGCGAGACCGCGATGCCGGCGACGTCGAGCAGGGGAGAGGTCATTGCGAGGCTCCTCGTGCGGTCAGACGAACTTCACCGAGATCGAGCCCAACGGGCCGTAGTCGGCGTGCAGCGTGTCGCCGGCCGCGCAGTAGACCGGCCGCGTGAACGAGCCGCCCAGCACGATCTCGCCGGCCTCGAGCGATTCGCCGTAGGGCGCGAGCCGGTTGGCGAGCCAGGCCACGCCGTTGGCCGGGTGGTTGAGCACCGCCGCGCCCAGCCCGGTCTCCTCGATCACGCCGTTCTTGTAGAGCATCGCGCCGGCCCAGCGCCAGTCGACCGCGTCGATGCGCATCGGGCGGCCGCCGGTGATGATGCCGGCGTTCGCGGCATTGTCCGAGATGGTGTCGACGACCTTGCGCGGCGCCTTGGTCACGCGGTCGAACTGCTCGATCCGCGCGTCGATCAGCTCGAGCGCCGGCACCACCCAGTCGGTGGCGTTCAGCACGTCGACCAGCGTCACGCCCGGTCCCTTCAGCGGCCTGGCGAGGACGAAGGCGAACTCGACCTCGAGCCGGGGCACCAGGAAACGCGCTGCCTCGACCTCGCTGCCGTCGCGGATCACCATCGAGTCCAGCAGCATCCCGTAGTCGGGCTCGGTGATCTGCGAGGCCTGCTGCATCGCGCGCGAGGTCAGGCCGATCTTGTGGCCGATCGTCCGCCGGCCCGCGGCGAGCTCGAGCTTCATCCACTCGCGCTGCACCGCGTAGCCGTCCTCGATCGTCATCGTCGGATGACGCTTCGAGAACTGCTCGACCTGCACGCGGGTCCGCTCGGCCTGCATCAGTTCGCGCGCGAGCGCGGTGTGGACGACTGTCTCCAGCATGGGGATGTGCGCCGCGTCGGGGCGGCGTCGCTGTGGGGTAGGTGCGCCAGTGTCGGCAGCCGTGCCATCCAGCACAAGCAATCGTTTCGCCCCGATCTTCAAGCGTCGGTTGATAATCGCGCGCGTCCGTTCCACCGAGTCGCCGTCCGACGCGTCCGGGCAGGCCCGGGCGGCGCGGCCGTGCGGCTCGGGCATACTGCGTCGGACCTGCGCGCGATGGCCCCCATGTACGAACCGACCACGCCCCTCGGCTACTTCCGGATGCTGGTCGGCGACGCCGACTCGGTGCCGCTGCTGGAGGCCGCCGCGTCCATCGCCCTGGACGCCTATCCGACGCTCGACCTGCAGGCGAGCCTGGCGGCGTTCGACCGCCTGGCCGGCGAACTCGCCGACGACTGCCGCGGCGCGTCGACCGAGACCGCGCGCCTGCAGCGGCTGCTGCGCTTCTTCTTCGGGCGCAAGGGCTTCGCCGGCAATCTCGACGACTACTACCACCCGGACAACAGCTACCTGCACCGGGTGCTGGAGACGCGTCGCGGCATCCCCATCACGCTGGCGGTGCTGCTGGTCGAGCTCGGCCGGCACGTGGGCCTCGACGTCGACGGCGTGTCCTTCCCCGGGCACTTCCTCGTGCGGGTCAACCTGCACGAGGGCATCGTCGTCGTCGATCCGTTCACCGGCGCGAGCCTGGACGTCGACGAGCTGACCCGTCGCGCGGCCCCGCACGGCCGCGAGCTCGAGGACCTGCTGCAGCCGGCCGGCGCG
Organism: Burkholderiales bacterium; assembly: GCA_037137595.1. Classification (GTDB taxonomy): domain Bacteria; phylum Pseudomonadota; class Gammaproteobacteria; order Burkholderiales; family Burkholderiaceae_E; genus UBA4615. The sequence continues at coordinate 9,646 of JBAXJZ010000103.1, forward strand.
CGCCAGATCCTGCTGCGGATGCTCGCCAACCTGCGCGCGATCCACGTCGACCGCGGGCAGCCGGAGCTGCTCGGACTGGTCGAGGCCCGGATGCGCATCGTCGAGGGCGGGCGCGGCGGCTGACGGCGGCGCGGCGCCGATCGGCCTATCATCGCCCGACCCGAACCGCAGGAGTTCCCCATGTCCGATCCCAGGGCGGTCCTCGTCGTCGGCGCCGGCGACGCCACCGGCGGCGCGATCGCGCGCCGCTTCGCCCGCGAGGGCTACATCGCCTGCGTGACCCGCCGCGACGCGTCGAAGCTGGAGCCGCTGGTCGCGCGGATACGCGAGGAGGGCGGCACGGCGCACGCGTTCGGCAGCGACGCGCGCAAGGAGGACGAGACCGTGGCGCTCGTCGAGACCATCGAGCGCGACTTCGCGCCGACCGCGGTCGCGGTCTTCACCATCGGCGCGAACCTCCGCTCCCCGGGCACCGAGACCCCCTCGCGGGTCTATACGGTGGGACGGTG
>JBAXJZ010000104.1:0-10140 GCA_037137595.1 Burkholderiales bacterium
GGCGAAGCGTTGCTGGGAGCCGGAGAGCGCGAGGGCGAGCGCGTCGGCGCAGGCCTCCGGCGTGCGGAACGCGGCGATCCCTTCGGCTGCCAGCAGCGCGAGCGAGGCGTCCGCCTGCGGCGCGAGGAACACCGCGAGCGGCTTCGTGCCGCGCCGCGCCGGATCGGCCCCGCGACCCGCCGCCGCCACGATCGGCTCCACCGCGAGCGCCGGCTCGAACTGCGCCGACGTACCCACCACCGCGAGCACCGCGTCGCAGAAGTCCGCGTCGAACAGCCCCTGCAGCACCGCGGTGTAGCGCGCCGGCGTGACCGCCATCGTCAGGTCGACGATCGGCGTCTCGCGCACCGTCACGCCCTGGGCCGCCATCGCCGCGCAGAACGCCGGCGTGGGCACCGCCGGCACCACGCCCATCGACCCCAGCCGGTCCACCACCATCGCGGCGCCGCCGCCGGTTGTGGTCACCACCGCGACCCGCATCGGCCCGGTCCGCCGCGGCGAGGGTCCGCGCGCGAGCAGCGGCCCCGCTTCCAGCAGCGACTCCAGCAGGTCCACGCGGACGATGCCCGCGTCGCGCAGGAACGCGTCCACCGCGGCGTCCGAGCCGGCGAGCGCGCCGGTGTGCGAGACCGCGAGCGCCGCGCCGGCGTCCGAGCGGCCGAGCTTGCAGGCGACGACCACCTTGCCCGCGGCCTGCGCGCGGCGCGCGGCCGCCGCGAGCCGCGGCGCGTCGCGCAGCGTCTCGAGGAAGAGCAGGATCGTCCGCGTCGCGTCGTCGTCGGCGAGCATCTCCACCAGCTCGCCCACCGCGAGGTCCGCCTCGTTGCCGGTGGAGACCAGCCGCGAGAAGCGCAGCCCGCGCGCGTGGCCGCGCGACATCAGCGTGCCCAGCATCGAGCCGCTCTGCGAGACGACCGCCGTGGTGCCCGAGCCCGGCAGCTCGGCCTTCAGCGCCGCGTTGACCGTGAGGGCGATCCGCTCCACCGGGTTGATCAGCCCGATGCAGTTCGGGCCGAGCAGCCGCACCCCCAGCCCGCGCGCGAGCGACGCGAGCCGCGCCTGCATCGCCGCGCCCTCGGGGCCGGCCTCGGCGAAGCCGTCGGTGTAGACCGTGACCACCGGCACGCCGTGCGCCGCGCAGTCGCGCAGCGCGTCCTCCACGCGCGCGGCCGGCGTCATCACGAACGCGTGATCGATCGGCCCGTCGATGTCCGTGACCCGCGCCGCCGTCGGCACGCCGAAGACCTCGGGCCGCGCCGGATTGACCGGCACCACCCGGCCCGCGTAGCCGTGCTGGCGCAGGAAGCGCAGCGGCCGCGCGCTCGCGCGCGCCGCGTCGCCCGAGGCACCCACCAGCGCGATCGAGCGCGGCACGAACAGGCACTGCGCGAGCGAGCCCGGCGCCCAGGCCGCGATGCCGCCGCCGGACATCGCGTCAGCCCGCCCGCTGCGGGAAGGTGCGGCCGAACACGCCCTCGGCGATCCGGTTCTTCAGGATCTCCAGCGAGCCGCCCGCGATCATCCAGCCGCGGCAGCGGCGCAGGCAGTACTCCACCAGCGTGTCCTGGCTGTAGCCGGTGCCGCCCAGCACCTGCAGCGCCTCGTTGGCCACGTCGAACCCGGTCTGGTTGCAGAAGGCCTTCGCGATCGCGGTCTCGTCCGGCGAGGGCAGCCCCGTGTCCGCGTTGGTCGCGGCGCGATAGAGCAGGAGCTGCGCCGCATCGAGCTTGATCTTCATGTCGGCGAACTTCCACTGCAGCCCCTGGAACTCCGCCAGCGGCCGGCCGAACTGCCTGCGGTGCATCGCCCACTCGCGCGCGACCTCGAACGCGTAGCGGCCCAGCGCGAGCGAGCGCGACGCGTTGCCCAGCCGCTCGACGTTGAAGCCGGCGATCTGCCGCTTGAAGCCGCCCTCGCGCAGCAGGATGCGGTCGGCCGGCACGTGGACGTCGTCGAAGTAGACCTGCGCCCATTCCTCGCCCGACATGAACGAGGTGCGCTTGCCGAAGCGCACGCCGGGGCTCTTCGGGTCGATCAGCACCGAGCCGATGCCGCCCACGCCCGGTCCGAAACGCACGTAGGTGAGGATCACGTCCGAGTACCAGGCGTGCGAGGTGAAGACCTTCGTGCCGTTCACGCGCACGCCGTCGCCGTCGGGCGTGGCCGTGGTCTTCAGGTCGGTCACGGCCGAGCCGGCCTCGGGCTCGGTCATGCCCACCGAGATCACCGTCTCGCCGCGCAGCAGCGGCGCGAGGAAGCGATCCTTCTGCGCCGGCGTGGCGTATTCGGCGAGCACGCGGATCGGCCCGAAGTTGCCGGCCTGCACCACGTCCGCGCTGCGCGGACAGACCGAGGCGACCGCCTCGATGGCGAGCACCGCGTCCATCAGCGTGCCACCCTGGCCGCCGTCCTCGGGCCTGAACGCGATGCCGAGCAGCCCCTGGTCGGCCATGAGCTTCGCCACGTCCCACGGGTACTCGGTGGCGTGCGCCCGCGCGTGGGCGCCGTCGGCGAGGTGGCGACGCGAGAAGCCGAGCACCGCGTCGCGGAACGCGGTCTGCTCGGCGCTGAGATGGAAATTCACGGATCGATCCTCGCTCGGCGGCGGAGGGCCGATTATTCCGGCTGGGCCGGCGCGCGGCCATTCGGATTTCCGGAAGCGGGCGTTCGGCAATGCCGGCTCGACGGCCGCGGACCCGCCGCTACACTGCCGGCTGGAGCCGTGCGCCGACGCGGCTCTACCAGGGAGACGATGCGTTGATGCCCGCGAGCGAGTCGATCCGTCCCGTGCGCGCCGAAGGCCCGTCGGTGTGGACCGCACGCGACCTGGAGCGCGACCGCTCGTGGCTCGTCGAGCTGAGCCCCGCGCAGGCCGACGAGATCGCGCGCGCGGCCGCGTCGCTGCCCGAGGGCGGCGACGTGCTGCGGGAGGACGCGCCCGCGTGGCCGCAGGCGCCCGACTGGCTGGGCCCGCTGCTCGAACGGGTGCGCGCCGAGCTCGGCCGGCGCGGCGTGGTGCTGCTGCGCGGCCTGCCGGTGACCCGGCTGTCGCGCGCGCAGGCGGGCCGCCTGTTCCGGGCGATCGGCGAGCGGATGGGCACCGCGCTCACGCAGAACACCGCGCGCGAGCTGCTGAGCCCGGTGACCGACGACGGCGCCCGCTTCGGCTACGACACCGGCGCCGCGCAGCGCGCCCGCGGCTACCGCAGCAGCGCGCAGCTGAACATGCACGCCGACCCCACCGACGTCGTCGCGCTGATGTGCCTGCGGCAGGCCCGCTCCGGCGGGCTCAGCTCGATCGTCAGCGCCGGCGCGGTCCACAACGCGCTGCTCGACGCGAGCCCGGCGCACCTCCCCGTGCTCTACCGGGGCTTCCGCTACGACCGCAAGGGCGAGGAAGGGCCGGGCGAGGCGCCGGTCACCGGCCCCATCCCGGTGTTCGAGCGCCGCGGCGCGCGGCTCGACTGCCGCTACGCGCGCTCGTACATCGCGGGCGCGGCCGATCGCCTCGGCCTGCCGCTGACGCCCGACGAGCGCGCGGCGCTCGACGCCTTCGATGCCGCCGCACGCCGCGACGATCTCGCCGCGCTGATGGACTTCGAGCCGGGCGACGTGCAGTGGCTCGACAACCTCGCGGTCCTGCACGGACGCACCGCGTTCGAGGACGGCCCCGACCCCGCCGAGCGCCGCTACCTGTACCGGCTGTGGCTGCAGATGGGCGATCACGCGCCGTGGCAAGGCGCCTCCGACGCGATGCGCTGGGCCTACGCACGCTTCGGCGCGCTGGGCCGCACCGCACGCGAGGCCGGCGCGCCGCCGGCGCCGCCGCACTGATCCGTTCCGGCCCGCGCGACCCGCGGGCAGGCCCCACCCTCAGCGTCCCGAACCCCTACACACCGAGGAGACCCCCTTGAACATCGGCAGCCCGACACGACGACGGATCGCTGTGCTGACCGGCGCCACGCTCGCGCTCGGCACGGGCACGGTCGCCCGCGCACAGGGCGCGGACCGGTTCCCGTCGCGCCCCATCACGCTGATCGTCGGCTTCGCGCCCGGCGGCGGCGGCGACATCGTGTCGCGCTGGATCGCCGAGTACCTGCGCGAGCGCTGGAAGGTCGCGGTGGTGGTCGAGAACCGGCCCGGCGCGGGCGCGACGATCGCGGCCGGCCAGCTCGCGCGGGCCAGGCCCGACGGCTACACCGTCGCGCTGGCCACCACCAGCCCGTTCACCGTCGCGCCCTACTTCCAGCCGGTGCAGTACGACCCGTCGAAGGACTTCACCTACCTCTTCCAGTTCCTCGTCAGCCCGCAGCCGATGTTCGTGCGGTCCGACAGCCCCCACCGAACCTGGCAGGACCTGGTGGCCTGGGCGCGCGCGAACCCCGGACGCTTCCTGTGGTCCACCGCCGCCACCAATGGCGGCACGCACATCGCCACCGAGGCCGCCCTGCGCAGCCTCGGCATCCAGGCCACCTACGTCGCCTACAAGGGCGGCGCGGACGTCATCACCGGCCTGCTCTCGGGCGACATCATGGCGGTGGTGTCCGACTCCTTCGGCCCGTTCGCCGCCGACGGCCGCGTGCGGCTGCTGGTCGAGACGAGCCCGGACCGCTTCCCCGACTACCCCACGCTGCCCACCTTCCGCGAGCTCGGCTATCCGCTGTCGGTGCGGATCTTCTACGGCCTCGCCGGCCCCGCGGGCATCCCCGCCGACGTGGTCGCCGCCTGGGAGGCCGCCGCGCAGGACATGGTGAAGTCGCAGGGCTTCCAGGAGCTGATGGCGCGGCAGAAGACCGCCGCGTCGTACCAGGGCAGCGCCGAGTTCACCGCGTCGACCGTCGACGTCTACCGGCGCATGGGCAGGATCGTGCCCGAGCTGGGCTTCAAGTGACGGGAGCACGGGCATGACGCAGGCCTTCAGCCGCCGATCGTTCCACCTCGCGCTGGCGGCCGGTGCGGCCGCCCTCGCCGCGCCGCCGGCCCGTGCGGGGCGCGGCGTCGTCGAGGACGTGAGCGCCTATCCGTCGAAGCAGATCACCATCGTGGTCGGATTCCCGCCCGGCGGCCCCACCGACATCCTCGCGCGGCTCGTCGCGCGCAACCTCGCCGACGCCTGGGGCAGGCCGGTGGTCGTCGAGAACAAGCCGGGAGCGGGCTCGAACATCGCCACCGAGCAGGTGGTGCGCGCCGACTCCGACGGCTACGTGCTGCTGCTGCAGACCATCGCCAACGCCACCAACACCTCGATCTACAAGGGCCTGAAGTTCGACGCGCAGCGCGACCTCGCGCCGATCGTCCAGCTGATGGCCTCGCCGAGCGTGCTGGTGGTGAACCCCGCGGTGCCCGCGAAGTCGCTCGGCGAGCTGATCGCGCTCGCGAAGGCGAAGCCCGGCACGCTCAGCTTCGCCTCGACCGGCACCGGCGGCTCGCCGCACCTCGCCGGCGAGATGCTGAAGATGCGCACCGGCATCGACATCGTCCACGTGCCGTACAAGGGCGCGACGCCGGCGCTGAACGACGTGCTCGCGGGCACCGTGTCGATGGGCTTCATGACGCTGCTGGGCGTGGTGCAGCACATGCAGAGCGGCCGCCTGCGCCCGCTCGCGGTGGCCGGGCAGAGGCGCCTGGCCGAACTGCCCGACGTGCCGACGACCGCCGAGCTCGGCCTCGCCGACTTCCTCGTGCTGTCCTGGAACGGCCTGGCCGCGCCGGCGGGCACGCCGCGCCCGGTGATCGACAAGCTCAACCGCGAGGTCAACCGCATCCTGCAGCTGCCCGAGGTGCGCAGGCAGCTCGAGGCGCTGGGCGCGGAACCCGGCGGCGGCGGCGTGGAGGACTACACCCGCTTCATCCAGGCCGAGACCGTGCGCTGGGCGGCGGTGGTGAAGTCGGCGAACGTCTCGCTCGACTGACCGCGATGGCGACCGCTCGCGCCGCGCGCGTCGCGCTGGTCACCACCGGCGGGACCATCGTCTCGCGGATCGACCCGGCCACCGGGCTCGCGATGCCGGTGCTCTCGGGCGAGGAGCTGCTGCGCACGCTCGGCGATGACGCGGGACCGATCGAGGTGCACGAGGTCTGCCGCGTCGCGTCGCCCGAGCTCGGACCCGTGCAGTGGATCGCGCTGCACGCGACGGTGTCGACGCTGCTCGCACGCGGCGACCTCGCCGGCATCGTGATCACCCACGGCACCAGCACGCTCGAGGACACCGCGTGGTTCCTCGACCTGACGCTGGCGACCGACACGCCGGTGGTGCTGACCGGCGCGCAGCGCAACGCGTCCGCCCCCGACTTCGACGGCCCGCGCAACCTGCGCGCGGCGCTCGCGGTCTGCCGCTCGCCGGCCGCGCGCGGGCTCGGCGTGCTCGTCGAGCTCAACGAACACGTGAACGCGGCGCGCGAGGTCACCAAGACCCACACGCGCGACGTCGAGACCTTCCAGTCGGGCGAATGGGGCTACCTGGGCTCGGTCGAGGGCGACACGGTGCGGATCCATCGCGCGCCGCGGCGCCGGCAGCACGTGCCGCTGGCGGCGTCGACGCTGCCCGAGGTGGAGATCGTCTCGATGTTCCCGGGCGCGAGCGGCGCGATGGTCCGCGCCGCGGCCGATTCGGGCGCCGCCGGCATCGTCGTGCAGGCGGTGGCCTCCGGCCACGTGAACGCGGCGATGGAGGCCGCGATCGTCGAGGTGATGGCGCGCGGCGTGCCGGTGGTGGTCTCGACGCGGATCCCGCGCGGCGGCACGCGGACCGGCTACGGATTCCCGGGCTCGTCGCGCAGGCTGGTGGACGCGGGCGCCGTGCTCGCCGGCGACCTGTCGCCATGGAAGGCGCGGATCCTGCTGATGCTGGCGCTGCAGCGCGGGGCGGTGGCACGCGCCGAATGGGCGGCGCTGTTCGACGACCCGCAGGCCGGATCCGAGTAGGCCGCGGACCGCTCCCGGAGCCCGGCGAGGCGCGATGGACACGAGGAGCGGACGATGACGGCGAAGGATCCACGGCCGCGGCCCCGCGGTCCCGGCGCGCTCGGCCGGCTCGGCCGGCTCGGGCCGGGCCTGATCACGGGCGCGGCCGACGACGATCCCAGCGGCATCGCCACCTACTCGCAGGCAGGCGCGCAGTTCGGCTACTCGATGCTGTGGAGCGTGGTGTTCACGCTGCCGCTGATGGCGGCCATCCAGATCGTGAGCGCACGCATCGGCTACGTCACCGGGCGCGGCCTCGGCGCCAACATCAAGCAGGCGTTCCCGCGGCCGGTCCTGCTCGCCGTCGTCGGGGCGCTGCTGGTGGCCAACACCCTGAACATCGCCGCCGACATCGCCGCGATGGCCGAGGCGCTGCGGCTGCTGGTCGGCGGGTCGGCTCACGTGTACGCGGTGACCTTCGGCCTGGCGAGCCTGCTGCTCCAGGTGTTCCTCCCCTATCAGGCCGTGGTGCGCTGGCTGAAGTGGCTGACGCTGACGCTCCTGGCCTATGTCGGCGTGGTCTTCGCGGTGCACCTCGACTGGGGGCAGGTGATCGCACGCACGTTCGACCCGCACCTGCCGCTCGACCGGGCGAGCCTCCTGACGGTGGTGGCCGTGTTCGGCACCACGATCAGTCCGTACCTGTTCTTCTGGCAGGCCGCCCAGGAGGTGGAGGACCGCCGGGCCGCACCCGACCGCGCCGGCGAGCCGCGTACCGCCGCCGAGGTCAGGCGGCACCTGTACCGCATCAAGTGGGACACCTGCGTCGGCATGACGTTCTCGAACCTGATCGCCTTCTTCATCGTCCTGGCCTCCGCGGCGACCCTCCACGCCGCGGGCGTGACCTCGATCCGGACCTCCGCACAGGCGGCCGAGGCGTTGCGGCCCCTGGCCGGCGAGGGCGCGTTCCTGCTGTTCGCGCTCGGCATCATCGGGACCGGCATGCTGGCCGTGCCGGTGCTCGCCGGGTCGGCGGCGTACGCGGTGGCCGAGGCGGCGGGCTGGCGGGGCAGCCTGAGCCTGCGCCTGCAGGCCGGCGAGGGCCGCGGCTTCTACGGCGTGATCGCGGCCGCGACGCTGGGCGGCGTGGCGCTGTGCTTCACGCCGATCGATCCGGTTCGCGGCCTGTTCTGGTCCGCGGTGATCAACGGCGTGATCGCCGTGCCGATCATGGTCGTGATGATGCTGCTGGTCTCGCGGACCGACGTGATGGGCGAACACGTCATCGGTCGGACGCTGCGTCGCATGGGCTGGGCCGCCACCGCCGTGATGGCGCTCACCGTGGCGGCGCTGGCCGGATCGATCGGGGGCTGACGCCGGCGCCGGCCGCCCGCGCGCGGCCCGGTCGCGCCGACTTGACGCCCGTCAATGCCGTCCGCGGCCGACGCGGAAGAATCGGGCCGTGGATGCCGCCCCCGCCGAGCCCTCGCCGATCGTCTTCCGGGCCCGCGGCCTGTCCAAGGTCTACGGCAGCGGCGCGGCGCGCGTGGTCGCCCTGCACGACGTCGATCTCGACGTCCGGCGCGGCGAGTTCGTCGTCCTGCTCGGCCCGTCGGGCAGCGGCAAGTCGACCCTGCTCAACATCCTGGGCGGGCTCGACGCGCCGACCTCGGGCGACGTGCGCTTCGAGGACCATCCGCTCACCGGCGCCTCCGACGCCGAGCTGACCGCGTACCGCCGCGAGCACGTCGGCTTCGTCTTCCAGTTCTACAACCTGATCCCCAGCCTGACCGTGCGCGAGAACGTCGCGCTCGTGACGGACATCGCCCGCGATCCGATGCCGGTCGACGAGGCGCTCGAGCGCGTCGGCCTGGTCCCCCGCGGCGATCACTTCCCGGCGCAGCTCTCGGGTGGCGAGCAGCAGCGGGTCGCGATCGCGCGGGCGATCGTCAAGCGGCCGCAGGTGCTGCTGTGCGACGAGCCGACCGGGGCGCTCGACTACCGGACCGGCAAGCGGGTGCTGGAGACGATCGCCCGGATCAACGCGGAGCTGGGCACCACCGCGATCGTCATCACGCACAACGCGGCGATCGCGGGCATGGCCGACCGGGTCGTTCACCTCGGCGACGGCACGATCCAGCGGATCGACGTCAACGCGACGAAGCTGTCGCCCTCGGAACTGTCTTGGTGAGACCGGCGTGAAGGCGCTCGACCGCAAGCTGCTGCGCGACCTGCGCCGGATGTGGAGCCAGGCGCTGACGATCGCGCTGGTGGTGGCGAGCGGCGTCGGCAGCGACGTGACCACGCGGTCGGCGGTGGACTCGCTGGAGGACGCCCGCGACGCGTTCTACGTCCAGGGCCGGTTCGCGGACGTGTTCGCGGCGGTGCGGCGCGCGCCGCGCTCGCTCGAGGCCGACCTGGCCGCGATCCCCGGCGTGGCCGACGTGCAGCTCACCGTCGAGCGCGTCGTGCGCCTCGACATCGACGGCGTCGACGATCCGATGCTCGGCCGCCTGATCGGCGTGGACCCCCTCCGGCCCCGGCGGCTGAACACGGTGACCGTGCGCAGCGGCGCGCCCCTCGAGGCCGAGGGCACCGGCCTGCGGGCGGACGGCGCGATCGACGCGCTGGTCTCGGCCTCGTTCGCGCAGGCGCGCGGGCTGGCGCCCGGCTCGCGCGTGAACGCGCTGATCGACGGACACCGGCGCACGCTGGTCGTGCGCGGCATCGGGCTGTCGCCCGAATACGTGTTCGCCGGCCTCTCGGGCATGCCCGACCTGCGCGGCTTCGGCGTCTTCTGGGTCGACGAGCGCGTGCTCGCCGCCGCGCTGGACATGACGGGCGCCTTCGACCACGTGTCGGCGCGCCTCGCGCCGGGCGCCGACCCGAGGCCGGTGATCGCCGCGCTCGACCGGCTGCTCGGGCGATACGGCGGACGCGACGCACACGACCGCGAGCACCAGAGCTCCAACGCCTTCCTGCAGCGCGAGATCGACGAGCAGCGGGTGTTCGCCGCGGTGCTGCCGACGATCTTCCTCGCGGTCGCGGCGTTCCTGCTGAACGTGGTGGTGTCCCGGCTGGTCGCGACGCAGCGCGAGCAGATCGCCGCGCTCAAGGCGCTCGGCTATCCCGACCGGACGATCGTGGCGCACTACGTGAAGTGGGTGTCGGTGATCGTCGCGGCGGGGCTGCTGCTCGGCTTCGCCGGCGGGGACGCGTTCGGGCGGCTGATGACC
>JBAXJZ010000105.1:0-10058 GCA_037137595.1 Burkholderiales bacterium
CGGCGCGGTCATCGTGATGGACGACTCGCGCTGCGCGGTGAAGTCGCTGCTGCGGCTCTCGTACTTCTACTACGAGGAGTCCTGCGGCCAGTGCACGCCGTGCCGCGAGGGCACCGGCTGGCTGTGGCGGATGGTCCACCGGATCGAGCACGGCGAAGGCACGAAAGAGGACCTGAAGCGGCTCGGCGAGGTCGCCGACAACATCCAGGGCCGGACGATCTGCGCGCTCGGCGATGCCGCCGCGATGCCGGTCAAGGCCTTCCTGAAGCACTACTGGAACGAGTTCGAGCACCACGTGGAGCACAAGCGCTGCGTGGTCCCGGCATACGTCTGAAGCGGCAGAACCCCATGGTCGAGATCGAGGTCGACGGCAGGAAGGTCGAGGTGGTCGAGGGCAGCATGGTCATGCATGCGGCCAATGCCCTCGGCGTCTACGTGCCGCATTTCTGCTACCACAAGAAACTGTCGATCGCGGCGAACTGCCGCATGTGCCTGGTCGACGTCGAGAAGGCCCCGAAGCCGCTGCCGGCCTGCGCGACGCCGGTCTCGCAGGGCATGAAGGTGTGGACGAAGTCGGAGAAAGCCGTCAAGGCCCAGAAGGGCGTGATGGAGTTCCTGCTGATCAACCACCCGCTCGACTGCCCGATCTGCGACCAGGGCGGCGAGTGCCAGCTGCAGGACCTGGCCGTCGGCTACGGCCCGTCCGCCTCGCGGTACACCGAAGAGAAGCGCGTCGTCTTCCACAAGTCGATGGGCCCGCTGATCTCCGCCGAGGAGATGAGCCGCTGCATCCACTGCACGCGCTGCGTGCGCTTCGGCCAGGAGATCGCCGGCGTGATGGAGCTCGGGATGGCCGGGCGCGGCGAGCACTCGGAGATCATGAGCTTCGTGGGCCGCGGCGTGGAGTCCGAGCTGTCGGGCAACATGATCGACGTCTGCCCGGTGGGTGCGCTCACCAGCAAGCCCTTCCGCTACAGCGCCCGCACCTGGGAACTCGCGCGCCGCAAGACGGTGGCCGCGCACGACTCGCTCGGCTCGAACGTGATCGTGCAGGTCAAGCAGAACGCGGTGATGCGCGTGCTGCCGCTCGAGAACGAGTCGATCAACGAGTGCTGGATCTCGGACCGTGACCGCTTCTCGTACGAAGGCCTGAACGCCACCGAGCGTCTCGAGCGCCCGATGCTCAAGCAGGACGGGCAGTGGCACGAGGTCGACTGGCAGGTCGCGCTCGACTATGCCGCGCATGCGCTGGGCAGCGTCCGTGCCAAGCACGGCGCCGCGTCGATCGGTGGCCTCGCGCACCCGCAGTCGACGGTCGAGGAGCTGTTCCTGCTGTCGAAGCTGGTCCGCGGGCTGGGCAGCGAGAACGTCGACTTCCGTCTGCGCGCCTCGGACGCCGCGCTCGCGCAGCGGATGCAGGGCGCGCCGTGGCTCGGCATGCCGATCGAGGCGGTCAATGGCCTGGATCGCGTGCTGCTGGTCGGCTCGTTCCTGCGCAAGGACCAGCCGCTGCTGGCGTCGCGCGTCCGCGCGGCGGTCAAGCGCGGCGCTCGCGTCGCGGTGCTGCACGCCGCCGACGACGACCTGCTGATGCCCGTCGCCGCGAAGGCCATCGTCTCGCCCGACCGCTGGGCCGAGACGCTCGCCGGCGCGCTGGTCGCGCTGAAGCAGGGCGCGAACGAGGCGGTCCCCGCCGAGCTGGCCGGCATCGAACCGTCGGAGGGCGCCCGGGCGCTCGCCGCCACGCTGTCGCAGGGCAAGGCGAAGGCCGTGTTCCTCGGCGCCGCCGTGGCCCGGCACCCGCAGGCCGCCGCGATCGCGGCGCTGGCGCAGGCGCTCGCCGCTGCCACCGGCGCCACGCTCGGTTGGCTGGTCGACGGCGCCAACGCCGTCGGCGGCCACCTCGCCGGCGCGCTGCCCGGCGCGGGCGGCCTGGATGCCGCCGCGATGGTCGACCGGCCCCTGAAGGCCTACCTGCTGCTCGGTGTCGAGCCGGGACTCGACCACGGTCGCGGTGCGGCGGCGCGGGCTGCGGTCGCCGGCGCCGACACCGTGATCGCGCTCACCGCGTTCAGGTCGGCCGAGCTGCTCGAGACCGCCGACTGCCTGCTGCCGGTCGCGCCTTTCACCGAGACCGCCGGCGCGTTCGTCAACCTGGCGGGCACGGTCCAGGCATTCACCGGCGTCGTGCGCCCGCGCGGCGACGCGCGGCCGGCCTGGAAGGTGCTGCGCGTGCTCGGCAACCTCCTGCAGCTGCCCGGCTTCGACCAGGAGAGCGTCGAGCAGGTGCGCGTGCAGGCGCTGCCGTCCGACGTCCTCTCGAAGCTCTCGAACGCGGTGTCGGGCCCCGTCTCGGTGCCTAGGGCCGGCGGCGGCCTGCAGCGGGTGGCCGACGTGCCGATCTACGCGGTCGACCCGATCGTGCGGCGCGCGCCCAGCCTGCAGATGACCCGGGACGCCGCCGCGCCGACCGCGCGGATGAACGCCGCGACGCTGGCGGCGCTCGGCCTCGCGGCCGGCGACGCGGTCATCGCGAAGCAGGGCCCGGGCAGCGCGACGCTGGTTGCGGCGCTCGACGGTGGCGTGGCCGACGGCACCGTGCGGATCGCCGCCGCCACCGAGCTCACCGCCGCGCTCGGTGACCCGTCCGGCCCGATCACCGTGGAGCGTGCACGATGAACTGGATCGATGCCCTCGATGCCCACGGCGAGGCGCTGCTCGGCGCCGCCTGGCCGGTGGTCTGGACGCTCATCAAGATCGTGGCGGTGCTCGCGCCGCTGATGGGCTGCGTCGCGTACCTCACGCTCTGGGAGCGCAAGTTCATCGGCTTCATCCAGCTGCGGATCGGGCCGAACCGGGTCGGTCCCGGCGGCCTGCTGCAGCCGATCGCCGACGCGGTGAAGCTGATCTTCAAGGAGATCATCCTCCCGGCGCAGGCGAGCAAGGGCCTGTACATCCTCGGCCCGATCATGACGATCATGCCGGCGCTCGCCGCCTGGGCGGTGATCCCGTTCGGCCCGGACCGTGCACTCGCGAACGTCAACGCCGGGCTGCTGCTGCTGCTGGCGATCACCTCGCTCGAGGTCTACGGCGTGATCCTCGCCGGCTGGGCATCGAACTCGAAGTACGCGTTCCTGGGTGCGCTGCGCGCGTCCGCGCAGATGGTGTCCTACGAGCTGGCGATCGGCTTCGCGCTGGTCGTGGTGCTGATGGTGTCGGGCAGCCTGAACATGACCGACATCGTCACGGGCCAGAACGAGGGCCGGTTCGCGTCGATGGGCCTGAACGTGCTCAGCTGGAACTGGCTGCCGCTGCTGCCGGTGTTCGTCGTCTACTTCATCTCGGGCATCGCCGAGACGAACCGCCACCCGTTCGACGTGGTGGAGGGCGAGTCGGAGATCGTCGCGGGCCACATGATCGAGTACTCGGGCATGGGCTTCGCGATCTTCTTCCTGGCCGAGTACGCCAACATGATCCTGATCTCGGCGCTCGCCGCGATCATGTTCCTCGGCGGCTGGGCCCCGTTCTTCACGCTGGGCCTCGACCTCGGACCGCAGTGGTTCTGGGACTGGTTCTGGCTGTTCCTGAAGACCTTCATGCTCGTCACGGTCTTCATCTGGGTCCGCGCCTCGTTCCCGCGCTTCCGCTACGACCAGATCATGCGTCTGGGCTGGAAGATCTTCATCCCGGTCACGCTGGTGTGGCTGGTGGTGGTCGGCATCTGGATGCAGACGCCCTTCAACATCTGGGGCTGAGCCCCGAGCGAAGACCGTCATGGAAGCGATCAAGGACTTCGTCAAGAGCTTCATGCTCGTCGAGCTGCTCAAGGGCCTGAAGCTCACGGGCTCCCAGGTGTTCGCGCGCAAGATCACCATCCAGTTCCCCGAGGAGAAGACGCCGTATTCGCCGCGCTTCCGGGGGCTGCATGCGCTGCGCCGCTATCCGAACGGCGAGGAGCGCTGCATCGCCTGCAAGCTGTGCGAGGCGGTGTGCCCGGCGCTCGCGATCACCATCGAGTCGGACGTGCGTCCGGACGACGGCACCCGCCGCACCAGGCGCTACGACATCGACCTGACCAAGTGCATCTTCTGCGGCTTCTGCGAGGAGTCGTGCCCGGTCGACTCGATCGTCGAGACCCATGTGCTCGAGTACCACGGCGAGAAGCGCGGCGATCTCTACTTCACGAAGGAGATGCTGCTGGCCGTCGGCGACCGGTACGAGAAGGACATCGCGGCCGCCCGCGAGGCCGACGCCCGCTATCGCTGATCCGGCGCCCACCCATCGAGAGCCCTCCAGTGGATCCGACAGCCATCCTCTTCTACGTGTTCGCGGCGGTGACCGTGTTCTCCGCGCTGCGTGTCGTGACCGCGCGCAACCCGGTGCATTCCGCGCTGTTCCTCGTGCTGACCTTCTTCTCGGCGGCGGCGATCTGGCTGATGCTGAAGGCCGAGTTCCTCGCGATCACGCTGGTGCTGGTCTACATCGGCGCCGTGATGGTGCTGTTCCTGTTCGTCGTGATGATGCTGGACATCAACGTCGACCGGATGCGCCAGGGCTTCTGGAAGAACCTGCCGGTGGCGGCCTTCGTGGGCGCCGCGGTGGTGCTCGAGCTGGCCGCCGTGCTGTGGCACCAGTTCAGCACGGTCAAGGCGTCCTACGCGCCGCGGCTGCCCGCCGACTACAGCAACACCAAGGCGCTGGGCAAGCTGATCTACACCGAGTACGTCTACGCCTTCGAGATCGCCGCGGTGATCCTGCTGGTGGCGATCGTCGCCGCGATCGCGCTGACGCTGCGCCGCCGCGAAGGCGTGAAGGCGCAGAACGTCTCCGAGCAGGTCCGCGTCCGTGCCCAGGACCGCGTGCGCCTGGTGAAGATGCCGGGCCGGCCCGCAACGCCGGTCGCGACGGCGCCCGTGACCGCGACGCAGAGCGAGCCGCAGAAATGACCATCACCCTCGCGCACTACCTCGTGCTCGGCGCGATCCTCTTCGCCATCAGCGTCGTCGGGATCTTCCTGAACCGGCGCAACGTCATCATCATCCTGATGGCGATCGAGCTGATGCTGCTCGCCGTCAACCTGAACTTCGTCGCCTTCTCGCATTTCCTGGGCGACGCCGCGGGCCAGATCTTCGTCTTCTTCATCCTGACGGTGGCCGCCGCCGAGTCGGCGATCGGCCTCGCGATCCTGGTGGTGCTGTTCCGCAACCTCGACACGATCAACGTCGAGGACCTGGACGCGCTCAAGGGCTGACGGCCGCAGGGGAGAGAGAGAACAAGATGAAGACGTCCTACCTGCTCGTCCCGTTCGCGCCGCTGGTCGGCGCGATCATCGCCGGGCTGTTCGGCCGGGTGATCGGCCGAACCCTCAGCCACGTGGTGACCATCCTCGGTGTCGCGATCTCGCTGTTCGCGTCGCTGACGGTGCTGCGCGACGTGCTCGCCGGCAACACCTTCAACGGTCCGCTCTACACCTGGGCGGTGGTCGACGGCGTGACCTTCGAGGTCGGGTTCCTGATCGACTCGCTCACGGCCACGATGATGTGCGTCGTGACCTCGGTGTCGCTGATGGTGCACGTCTACACCATCGGCTACATGAAGGACGACGACGGCTACCAGCGCTTCTTCGCCTACATCAGCCTGTTCACCTTCTCGATGCTGATGCTGGTGATGTCGAACAACTTCCTGCAGCTGTTCTTCGGCTGGGAGGCGGTCGGCCTGGTCTCGTACCTGCTGATCGGGTTCTGGTACACCCGGCCCACCGCGATCTACGCGAACCTGAAGGCCTTCCTGGTCAACCGGGTCGGCGACTTCGGCTTCGTGCTCGGCATCGGCCTGGTGCTGGCCTATTTCGGCAGCCTCGACTACAAGGCGGTGTTCGAGGCCGCGCCGGGGCTGGCCGACAAGACCGTCCACTTCTGGGGCGTGTCCGAGTGGTCGCTGATGACGGTGACCTGCATCTGCCTGTTCATCGGCGCGATGGGCAAGTCGGCGCAGTTTCCGCTGCACGTCTGGCTGCCCGACTCGATGGAAGGCCCGACGCCGATCTCGGCGCTGATCCACGCGGCGACGATGGTCACGGCCGGCATCTTCATGGTCGCTCGGATGTCGCCGCTCTTCGAGCTCTCGGACACCGCGCTGTCGTTCGTGATGACCATCGGCGCCATCACCGCGCTGTTCATGGGCTTCCTGGGCATCATCCAGAACGACATCAAGCGGGTGGTCGCGTACTCGACGCTCTCGCAGCTCGGCTACATGACGGTCGCGCTCGGCGCGTCGGCCTACTCGGTGGCGATCTTCCACCTGATGACGCACGCGTTCTTCAAGGCGCTGCTGTTCCTGGCCGCGGGCTCGGTGATCATCGGGATGCACCACGACCAGGACATCCGCAACATGGGCGGGCTGCGCAAGTACATGCCCATCACCTGGATCACGTCGCTGCTGGGTTCGCTGGCGCTGATCGGTACGCCGTTCTTCTCGGGGTTCTACTCGAAGGACTCGATCATCGAGGCGGTGAAGCTGTCGAACCTGCCCGGTTCCGGCTTCGCGTACGCGGCGGTGATGATCGGCGTGTTCGTGACGGCGTTCTACTCGTTCCGGATGTACTTCCTGGTCTTCCACGGCAAGGAGCGCTTCGACACGAGCGGCGGGCACGGTCACGGTCATGACGCACACGGTCACGACGCACACGGCCACGACGACCACGGCCACCACGGTGGCGTGCCGCACGAGAGCCCCGCGGTGGTCACGGTGCCGCTGATGATGCTGGCGATCCCGTCGGTGCTGATCGGCCTCTACACGATCGAGCCGCTGCTCTTCGGCGAGTTCTTCAAGGATGTGATCTTCGTCGACGCCGAGAAGCATCCGGTGATGGAGGAGCTGGCGCACCACTTCCACGGCTGGGTGGGGATGGGCGTGCATGCGCTGACCACGCCGGTGTTCTGGCTGGCGGCGGCGGGCGTCGCGGCGGCGTACTACTGCTATCTGGTCAACCCGGCGGTACCCGCGGCCTTCATGCGTGCGCTGGCGCCGGTCCACAAGCTGCTCGACAACAAGTACTACCTCGACCGGATCAACGAGGTGGTCTTCGCCGGCGGCGCCCGCGCGCTCGGAGCCGGCCTGTGGAAGGTCGGCGACCAGACGCTGATCGACGGGCTCGCGGTCAACGGCAGTGCTCGCGTGGTCGGATGGCTGGCCGGCGTGATGCGCTTCGTCCAGTCCGGCTACATCTACCACTACGCGATCGCGATGATCGTCGGCGTGGCGGCGCTGGTCTGGTGGTTCGTGCCGCTGGCACCGCGCTGACGGGCACGGAGACACAAGAACATGAACACCTCCGTCGGATTCCTCAGCGCCGCGATCTGGATCCCGATCCTCGCCGGCCTCTTCGTCCTCGCCTTCGGCAACGACCGCAACCCCGGCGTCGTTCGCGCGGTTTCGCTCGCCGGGGCGATCGCCGGCTTCCTGGCGACGATCCCGCTCTATACGCGCTTCGACGCTGCCTCGGCCGAGATGCAGTTCGTCGAGAAGATGCCCTGGATCGATCGCTTCGGCGTCGACTACCACCTCGGCGTCGACGGCATCTCGCTGTGGTTCGTGCTGCTGACGGCGTTCATCACGATCTTCGTCGTGATCGCCGGCTGGAAGGTCATCGAGGAGCGGGTGGCGGGCTACATGGCCGCCTTCCTGATCCTGTCCGGCCTGATGGTGGGCGTGTTTTCCGCGCTCGACGGCCTGCTGTTCTACGTGTTCTTCGAGGCGACCCTGATCCCGATGTACGTGATCATCGGCATCTGGGGCGGTCCGAACCGGGTCTACGCGGCCTTCAAGTTCTTCCTGTACACGCTGCTCGGCTCGCTGCTGACGCTGGTCGCGATCATCTACCTCTACCTGAAGTCCGGCACCTTCTCGATCCTCGAGTGGCACCAGCTGCCGCTCACGATGACCGAGCAGGTGTCGATCTTCTTCGCCTTCCTGCTGGCCTTCGCGGTGAAGGTGCCGATGTGGCCGGTCCACACCTGGCTGCCCGACGCGCACGTCGAGGCGCCTACCGGCGGCTCGGTGGTGCTGGCGGCGATCATGCTGAAGCTGGGCGCCTACGGCTTCCTGCGGCTGTCGCTGCCGATCGTGCCCGATGCGAGCCAGTCGCTGTCGGGCTTCATGATCACGCTGTCGCTGATCGCGGTCGTCTACATCGGTCTGGTGGCGCTGGTGCAGACCGACATGAAGAAGCTGGTCGCGTATTCGTCGATCGCGCACATGGGCTTCGTCACGCTGGGCTTCTTCATCTTCGAGCCGATGGCGGTGCAGGGCGCGATCGTGCAGATGATCTCGCACGGCTTCGTCTCGGGCGCGATGTTCCTGTGCATCGGCGTGCTCTACGACCGGATGCACAGCCGGCGCATCTCCGACTACGGCGGCGTGGTCAACACCATGCCCAAGTTCGCGGCGCTCTTCATGCTGTTCGCGATGGCCAACAGCGGCCTGCCGGCGACCTCGGGCTTCGTCGGCGAGTTCATGGTCATCCTGGGTGCGGTGAAGTACAACTTCTGGATCGCCGCGATCGCCTCCACCACGCTGATCTTCGGCGCCGCCTATTCGCTGTGGATGTACAAGCGGGTGGTCTTCGGCGAGGTGGCGAACGACCACGTGCGCGAGCTGAAGGACGTCGACGCCCGCGAGTTCTGGATGCTGGCGGCGCTCGCGGTCGCGGTCCTCTACATGGGCCTGTTCCCGAAGCCGTTCACGGATGTCACCGAGGCGTCGGTCAAGGCGCTGCTCGAGCACGTCTCCGTCTCCAAGATCGCCGAGTGACCCCGATGGACAAGCTCAATCTCTCCGCCGCGCTGCCGGAGATCCTCCTGCTGGTGGCCGCGTGCGTCGTGCTGCTCGTCGACGCGACGAGCAAGACGGCCGAAGGCGAGGAATCGCGGATCGACCGCCTCGCCATCGCGCTGCTGCTGCTGCCGGCGGCCGCCACGATCTGGCAGATCGGTCAGCCGGCCCAGATGGCCCTGTCCGGCATGTACGTCGCCGACGGGCTGGGCCACGTGCTCAAGCTCGCGTCCTACGCGGCGGTCGCGACCACGCTGATCTACGCGCGGGGCTACGTGTCCGATCGCGGCATGCACCGCGGCGAGCTCTATGCGCTCGCGCTGTTCGCGCTGCTGGGCCAGATGATCATGATCTCCGCCGGCAGTCTGCTGGTGGTGTACCTCGGCCTGGAGCTGATGTCTCTGTCGCTCTACGCGCTGGCCGCGCTGCGCCGCGATCACCCGGTCTCCACCGAAGCCGCGATCAAGTACTTCGTGCTGGGCGCGCTCGCCTCGGGCTTCCTGCTCTACGGGATGTCGATGCTCTACGGCGGCACCGGCACGCTGGACCTCGACCGGATCGCCGGCGCGATGAGCGGACGCAACCCGGCGAACCAGACGGTGATGGTGTTCGGCGTGGTCTTCATCGTGGCCGGGCTGGCGTTCAAGTTCGGCGCGGTGCCGTTCCACATGTGGGTGCCCGACGTCTACCAGGGCACGCCGACGGTGGCCACGCTGCTGATCGCCTCGGCACCGAAGATCGCCACCTTCGCGATCGCCTTCCGCATCCTCGCCGAGGCGCTGCCGGCGGTGGCGCCGGACTGGCAGCAGATGCTGCTGGTGCTCTCGGTGATGTCGATGATCGTGGGCAACGTGGTCGCGATCGCGCAGACGAATCTGAAGCGGATGCTGGCCTACTCCACGATCGCCCAGATCGGCTTCGTGCTGCTCGGCATGCTGTCGGGCGTCGTGGGCGGCAGCACCGACGGGATGACCGACGCCTGGAGCGCGTCGATGTTCTACGTCGTGACCTACGTGCTCACCACGCTCGGCAGCTTCGGTCTGATCCTGCTGGTCGCGCGCAAGGGGCACGAGGCCGAGGAGATCGACGACCTGAAGGGCCTGTCGCGGCGCGCGCCCGGCCTGGCGTTCGTGATGCTGCTGCTGATGTTCTCGCTGGCCGGCATTCCGCCGACCGTCGGCTTCTACGCGAAGCTCGCGGTGCTTCAGGCGGTGGTCGAGGCCGGT
>JBAXJZ010000106.1:0-10035 GCA_037137595.1 Burkholderiales bacterium
CGAGCAGCTGCTCGCCAAGGTCGGCAAGAAGGGCGAGTTCGTGCAGGGCATGCGCGTGACGGACGAGGAGACGATGGACATCGTCGAGATGGTCCTCGCCGGGCAGGTGAACAAGGAGATCGTCGAGCTGATCAACCAGGCCGGCGGCAAGGCCGTGGGCCTGACCGGCCAGGACGCGGGCCTGGTGCGCGCGCGCAAGATGATGCTCGAGTCCAAGGACACGCCCGGGGTGCGCATCGACATCGGCCAGGTCGGCGAGATCGAGAAGATCGACCCGTCGATCATCACCACGCTCGCCGGCAACGGCTTCATCCCGGTCATCGCGCCGATCGGCTCGGGCTCGGCCGGCGAGACCTACAACATCAACGCCGACGTCGTCGCGGGCAAGGTGGCCGAGGTGCTCAAGGCCGAGAAGCTCGTGATGATGACGAACACCGTCGGCGTGCTCGACAAGAACGGCAACCTGCTGACCGGCCTGTCGGCCAAGCAGATCGACGCGCTGTTCGCCGACGGCACGCTGTCGGGCGGCATGCTGCCGAAGATCTCGTCGGCGCTCGACGCGGCCAAGGGCGGCGTCAACTCGGTCCACATCATCGACGGCCGCGTCGACCATGCACTGCTGCTCGAGATCATGACCGACCAGGGCGTCGGCACGATGATCCGCTCGCATTGAGCACCGCGCTCGTGCGGGCGGTGCGCCGCCCGCCCGGCGCCGAGCGCGTCGCCTCCGCGTCCGCGCGCCCCGTCTGGCTGCTCGATCTCGACAACACGCTGCACGACGCGCTCGCGGCGATCATGCCGCGCATCAACCGCGCGATGACCGAATACGTGATGCGCACGCTCGCGCTCGACGAGGCCGAGGCGAGCGCGCTGCGCACCACCTACTGGCGCCGCTACGGCGCGACGCTGCTCGGCATGGTCCGCCATCACGGCGTGGACCCGCGCGACTTCCTGCGCGAGACACATCCGTTCCCGGACCTGCACACGATCGTGCGCCGCGACGTCCGGCTGATGCACCTGCTGCGTCGGCTGCCTGGCCGCAAGGTGGTCGTCACCAATGCGCCCGCGGCCTATGCGGGCGGCGTGATCGAGGCGCTGGGCATCGGCCCGCTGCTCGACGGCATGATCCCCATCGAGGAGATGCGCTTCGCCGGCCGGCTGCGCCCCAAGCCCTCGCGCTCGATGATGCACAAGATGCTGGCGCGGCTGCGGCTGCCCGCGCACCGCTGCGTGCTGGTCGAGGACAGCCCCGAGAACCTGCGCGCCGCCCGCCACTGCGGGGTCCGGACGGTGTTCGTCAGCGGCTTCGCCTGGCGGGTCCGGCCGGCCTGGCAACGACCGCGCGGCCGGAGGGGCGCCATAGACGTCCACGTCCGAACGGTTGTACAGTTAGCACGTACTCCGCTCGCAGGCCTCGTCCATGGACACTGAAGCCGATCAGCCCGAGTCGCAGGATCCCGAATCGAAGCCCCGTGGACGGGTCCGTCCGAAACCCGGGGAGCGCCGCCTGCAGATCCTGCAGACGCTCGCGGCGATGCTCCAGGAGCCCGGCGGCGACCGGGTGACCACCGCAGCGCTCGCCGGCCGGCTGGAGGTCTCCGAAGCCGCGCTCTACCGCCACTTCGCCAGCAAGGCGCAGATGTTCGACGGGTTGATCGCCTTCATCGAGCAGAGCGTGTTCGGGCTGATCAACCAGATCGTGGCCCAGGAGCCCGACCCGCTGAAGCAGCTGCGCTCGATCGTGCTGATGCTGCTGGGCTTCGCCGAGCGCAATGCCGGCATGACCCGGGTGCTGATCGGCGACGCGCTGGTGACCGAGGACGGCCGCCTGCAGAGCCGGATCAACCAGCTGCACGACCGGATCGAGGCCTCGATCAAGCAGTGTTTCCGCAACGCGATCGAGCAGGGCCGCCTGCCGCCGGAGAACGACCCGGGCGCGCGCGCCAACCTGGTCGTCTCGTTCGTGCTGGGCCGCTGGCTGCGCTTCGCGAAGACCGGCTTCAAGCGGCCGCCCGCCGAGGGGCTCGAGAAGCAGGTGCTGCTGCTCATCACCTGAGCGCGCCCCCGTGTCGGGGCCGTGCCGCCGAGGGGCCGGTCGGCTCCGGACTCAGGCGGCCGGCCGGTGCCCGCAGACCGGGCAGCCCGGATCGCGCGGGATCCGGATCTCGTTGATCGACATCGTCCGCGCGTCGAGCAGCATCAGCCGCCCCGTCATCGGCGTGCAGAAGCCGCCGGCCACCTTCAGCGCCTCGGCCGCCTGCATCGTGCCCACGATGCCCGTCAGCGGCGCGAACACGCCCATCGTCGCGCAGCGGATCTCCTCCACGTCCTGCCCCTCCGGGAACAGGCAGTGGTAGCAGGGCGAGCGCGGATCGCGGGTATCGAACACGGCGAGCTGGCCGTCGAAGCGGATCGCCGCGCCCGAGACCAGCGGCACGCCGGCCTCGACGCAGGCGCGGTTCACCGCGTGGCGCGTCGCGAAGTTGTCGCAGCAGTCGAGCACCACCGTGGCCTGTCGCACCGCGTCGCGCAGTGCGTCGCCCTCGAGCCGCGCCGCGATCGGCACCACCTCCACCTCGGGGTTCATCTCGAGCAGCGCCTGCCGTCCGGACTCCGCCTTCGGCAGGCCCACGCGCGCGTCCCGGTGAAGCACCTGGCGCTGCAGGTTGGTCAGGTCCACCGTGTCGCCGTCGGCGAGCAGGATCCGACCGAGGCCGGCCGACGCGAGGTACAGCGCCGCCGGCGAGCCGAGGCCGCCGGCACCCACCACCAGCGCGGTCGCGGCCAGCAGGCGTTCCTGCGCCTCCACGCCCATCTCGTCGAGCAGGATGTGGCGGCTGTAGCGGAGCAGCTGGGCGTCGTTCATGGCATCACGGGCCCGCGCGGGCACGGGCGGCAGAAACGAAGAGGGCGGCCTCGTCGGCCGCCCCCCGGGCGATCACGTCGCGGCGCGCGTCGGCGCGCCGCGGCGGGGCTCACTTGGAGGCCGGCTTGGCCGGTTCCTTCGAGTCGCCGGCCTGGGCGACCGCGTCCTTCTTGACGACCTGCACCGGCTGGCCCTTCAGGTGGTTCATCGCCTGCTGGAGCTGGTAGTCCTCGTTCGAACCGAACTCGATCGGCTTGCGGTCCCTCAGCTTGTCCGCGTTCGCGGCATCCGGGCGCGGCACCGACGGCTTGTCCTCCTTGTCCTTGTCGTTGGACAGGTGGCGGGTCAGGTCGGCCTCGCGGATCCGGAACTGCGAGATGTCGCCTTCGGGCGTCTCCTCGACCATGAAGTCGGGGGTGATGCCCTTCGCCTGGATCGAGCGCCCGGCCGGCGTGTAGTAGCGCGCCGTGGTCAGCTTGATCGCGGTGTTGTTGGTCAGCGGCAGGATCGACTGGACCGAGCCCTTGCCGAAGGTCTGGGTGCCGATGACCACCGCGCGCTTGTGGTCCTGCAGCGCGCCGGCGACGATCTCCGAGGCCGAGGCCGAGCCGGCGTTGACCAGCACCACCATCGGCACGGTCTTCGCCCAGGCCGGCAGCTTGGCGAGGATGTCCTCGCGGCTGCCGCGCATGTAGTCCTCGGGGCTCGCGATGTACTTGCGCTTCGCGTCCTCGGTGCGGCCGTCGGTGGAGACCACCAGCGTCTTCTGCGGCAGGAACGCGGCGGACACGCCGACCGCGCCGTGCAGCAGGCCGCCCGGGTCGTTGCGCAGGTCGAGCACCAGGCCCTTCATCGGCGCGCCGGCCTGCTTGTCGATCGTGCCGAGGTGGCGGACGAGGTTGTCGACCGTCATCTCCTGGAACTGCGTGAGACGCACGTAGCCGTAGCCGGGCTCGATGACCTTCGAGCGCACCGACTGGACGCGGATCACGTCGCGGACCAGCTGGACCACGATCGGCCGGGTCTCGCCCTTGCGCGTCAGCGTCAGCGTGACCGGCGTCTTGGGCTTGCCCCGCATGAGCTTGACCGCGTCGTTCAGTGGCATGCCCTTCGTGGGCTTCTCGTCGATCTTGATGATCAGGTCGCCGGCCTTCACGCCGGCCCGGAAGGCGGGCGTGTCCTCGATCGGGGACACGACCTTGACGAAGCCGTCCTCGGTGCCGACCTCGATGCCCAGCCCGCCGAACTCGCCCTGCGTGCCGACCTGAAGCTCCTTGAACGCATCGGCGTCCAGGAAGGCCGAATGGGGATCCAGTCCGGTGACCATGCCGCTGATCGCTTCCTGGATCAGCTTCTTGTCCTCGACCGGCTCGACGTAGAACGCCTTGATCGCGCCGAACACGTCGCTGAACTGGCGCAGCTCCTCGAGCGGGAGCGAGGAGCGCTGGTCACGCTGGGCGACCGCGGTGATCCCGAGGCTGATCAGCACGCCCGCGACCGCGCCGGCGGTGACGAGGGCCAGAGGCTTGAACTTGGTCTTCATCGAAGGCTCGACATGGCCAGCCGCTGGCCCGGATGCGGGCGCCAGACCGGAAAGCCACCTTTCCGAGACTCAGTATACGCATGCGCGGGTGGGAAGTGACGCGACCGCGGCGCGAGGGGCGGGAAACCCCGGCGAGGGCTGATCGGCGGACGGCCGGGGAGGGGTCGGCGGTCGGGGGGGGCGTAGCCGGGGTTTCGGCGAGCACCGCTCGCCGCCGGCGAAGCGCCCGGCGCCTGCAAGCGCCGGGCTCGTGCGTCCAGAGCGTGACTCCGGCGAGAGCCGGCTGAAATGCACCGCTCGCCGCCGGCGAAGCGCCCGGCGCCTGCAGGCGCCGGGCTCGTGCGATCAGCCTGCCGGTTTCGCCTTCCCCTGCGCCGCCACCGCCGCCATCGCCGCCTCGATCTCCGCCTGGTCGCCCAGGTAGTAGTGCCGGATCGGCTTCATCGCATCGTCCAGCTCGTAGACCAGCGGCCGCGCGGTGGGGATGTTCAGGTTGACGATGTCGTCGTCCGACACCCCGTCCAGGTGCTTGATCAGCGCCCGCAGCGAGTTGCCGTGGGCGGCGACGATCACCTTGCGACCGAGCTTCAGGCTCGGCGCGATCGACTCGTTCCAGAACGGCACCACGCGCGCGACCGTGTCCTTCAGGCACTCGGTGCGCGGGATGTCCTCGGCGCGCAGCCGGGCGTAGCGCGGGTCGCCCTGCGCCTCGCGCGGATCGCCGGCCGGCAGCGGGTTCGGCGCGATCGCGTAGGCGCGGCGCCACACCAGCACCTGCTCGTCGCCGAACTGCTTTGCGGTCTCGGCCTTGTTCAGACCCTGCAGCGCGCCGTAGTGGCGCTCGTTCAGCCGCCACGAGTGGACGACCGGCAGCCACATCAGGTCCATCTCGTCGAGCACGGTCCACAGCGTTCGGATCGCGCGGCGCAGCACCGAGGTGTAGCAGAGGTCGAAGGTGAATCCCTCGGCCTTCAACAGTTGCCCGGCACGGCGCGCCTCCTCCAGTCCGGTGGGCGTCAGATCGACGTCCGTCCAGCCTGTGAAGCGGTTCTCCAGGTTCCACTGGCTCTCGCCGTGGCGCATCAGCACGAGGGTGTAGGGCATGGTCGGGAAGGGGAGTTCGCGGACTATTCTATAATTTTGGGTCCTCCTGACGGCCGCTACCGTGGATTTCGTCCTCCAGAACCTCTTCCTCATCGTCGTCGTGCTCGCCTCGGGCGGCATGCTCCTGTGGCCGATGCTCACGCGCGGCCTGGGCGGCGCCACCGTCGGCACCCTCCAGGCCACCCGCCTGATCAACGACGGCGCGGTGGTCGTCGACGTCCGCGAGCCGGCCGAGTTCGCGGCCGGCCACGTCATCGACAGCCGCAACATCCCGGTCGCGCAGATCGCGTCGCGGGCCGGCGAATTGCCCGCCAACAAGCCGGTGATCGTGATGTGCGCCAGCGGCTCGCGGTCCACGCGCGCGGCCGCCGCGCTGCGCAAGGCCGGCCGCGCCGACGTCTTCTGCCTCGACGGCGGCATCGCCGGCTGGCAGCAGGCCGGCCTGCCGGTCAAGAAGTCCTGATCCCCGCCTCCCAGGAGCCGTCGCGATGAGCGCCAAGGTGACGATGTACTGCACCGCCGTCTGCCCCTACTGCGTACGCGCCGAGGCGCTGCTCAAGCAGCGCGGCGTGACCGAGATCGACAAGATCCGCATCGACGAGGACCCCGCCCAGCGCGACGCGATGATCGCGCGGACCGGTCGGCGGACCGTCCCCCAGATCTACGTCGGCGAGCGTCACGTCGGCGGTTGCGACGACCTCTATGCGCTCGATCGCGCCGGCGGCCTGGAGCCGCTGCTCGCGGCCTGAGCCCCCTTCCTCTCCCACCAGGATCCGTTCCCCCATGAGCGACGCCAACCAGCCGGTCTTCCAGATCCAGCGGATGTACCTGAAGGACCTGTCCCTGGAGATCCCCGGCGCGCCGCGGATCTTCCTCGAGCAGCAGGGCCCCGCGGTCGAGATCTCCATCGACAGCACGCACGAGTCGCTGAGCGAGTCGATCCACGAGGTCACGCTGACCTGCACGGTCACCACGAAGATCGGGGCCGACAAGATCGTCTTCCTCGTCGAGGCCAAGCAGGCCGGCATCTTCGAGATCCGCAACATCCCCGAGGAGCAGATGCCGATCGTGCTGAACGTCGTCTGCCCGAACGTGATCTACCCGTACCTGCGCGCGAACGTCGCCGACGTGGTCTCGCGGGCCGGCTTCCCGCCGATCCACCTCGCCGAGATCAACTTCGAGGCGCTGTACCAGCAGAAGCTCGCCCAGCAGCAGCAGGCCGGCGGCCCGCAGCTGATCGTCCCGGGCCGGGTCAACTGAGGGCCCGCGCGATGCGCCGCCGCGCCGCCGCCGGGGCCCTGGTCGTCGCCGTCGCGGCGTGGTCGGCCGCCGCGGGCGCCGCCGAGTTCCGCGGCGTCGCGCAGGCCGCCGTGCTCTACGACGGGCCGTCCAAGCAGGCCCGCAAGCTCTTCGCCGCGCCGCGCGGCATGCCCCTCGAGGTGATCTCCACCCTCGGCCAGTGGGTCAAGGTCCGCGACGTCTCCGGTGACGTCGTCTGGATCGAGCGGACCGACCTCGGCGAGCGCCGTTCGGTCGTCACCACCGTGCTCGCCACCGTCCGACGCGAGCCGCAGGACGGCGCGGCGCCGGTCATGCAGGCGGACCGCGGCGTGCTGCTCGACGTCGTCGACACGCCGCCCGCCGAGGCCACCGCGGGCTGGATCCGCGTGCGCCATCGCGACGGCGGCGCCGGCTGGGTCCGGACCACCGAGGTCTGGGGCGTCTGACCGTGCGCGGCCGGCCGTGAGGGTCGCGGTCTTCGGCGCGGGCGCCTGGGGTACGGCCCTCGCGCGCCACGCGTCGACACGGCACGAGGTCGTGCTCTGGGTCCGGGACGCCGCGCAGGCTGCGGCGATCGAGTCCGCGCACGAGAATGCGAAGTACCTGCCGGGCGTCCGGCTCGACGGGCCGATCTCGGCCACCGCCGAGCTCGATCGCGCGCTCGACGGCGCCGACCTGCTGGTGCTCGCGACCTCGGTCGCCGGGCTGCGGCCGGTCGCCTCGGCCCTCGCCGGGCTGAGCCCCGATGCGGACGCGCCCGTGTTGTGGCTGTGCAAGGGCCTGGAGGCCGGGACCGCGCTGCTGCCCCACCAGGTGATCGCCGAGGCCTGGCCGCAGGCCGCCTGCGGCGCATTGTCGGGGCCGAGCTTCGCGCAGGAGGTAGCCGCCGGGCTGCCGGTGGCGCTCACCGTCGCGTCGCGCCGGCCCGAGGTCGCGCAGGCCGCGGTCGACGCGTTCCACCACGGCGCGGCGCGCATCTACCGCAGCGCCGACGTCGTCGGCGTCGAGGTGGCCGGCGCGCTGAAGAACATCATGGCGATCGCCACTGGCATCTCCGACGGCCTGGGCCTGGGCCTGAACGCGCGTGCGGCGCTGCTCACCCGCGGGCTCGCCGAGATCGGCCGCTTCGGCGCCGCGCTCGGCGCGCAGCCCGAGACCTTCATGGGGCTGGCCGGCGTCGGCGACCTGGTGCTGACCTGCACCGGCGACCTGTCGCGCAACCGTCGCGTGGGGCTCGCGCTCGCCCGCGGCGAGACGCTCGATGCGGTGCTCGCGTCGCTCGGCCACGTCGCCGAGGGTGTGGCCTGCTGCCGCGCGGTCCGCGACTCGGCGCGTCGCCTGGGCGTCGAGCTGCCGATCACCGAGGCCGTGGGCGCGGTGCTGTTCGATGACCGCCCCGCGCGTGACGCGGTGGCCGCGCTGCTCGCCCGCGAGCCCAAGGCCGAGTTCGTGCGCGAGCCGCGCGACGACTGACCGAGGCGTCCGGGCTCCGACGCCGCACGACCGCCCCCGCCGACCACGATGACCGACCCCACCGCCCCGACCCGCCCCTTCGCCGTCTGCGTGTTCTGCGGCGCGCGGCCCGGCAGCGATCCGCGCTTCATCGAGCTCGCTCGGCGCGCAGGCGCGCTGCTCGCGGCCTGCGGCGCCACCGTCGTCTACGGCGGCGGCAGCGTCGGCATGATGGGCGCCGTCGCCGACGCCGCGCTCGCCGAGGGGGGCGAGGTGGTCGGCGTGATCCCGTCGGTGCTGATGAATCGCGAGGTCGGGCACCGCGGGCTGACGCGCCTGGAGGTCGTGCCCGACATGCAGATCCGCAAGCAGCGGATGATCGAGCTGTCGGATGCGTTCCTCACCTTGCCCGGTGGCCTGGGCACGCGCGACGAACTGTTCGAGGTGCTGACGCTGCGCCAGCTCGGCGAACATGCGAAGCCGATCGTCGCGGTGAGCGACCAGGGTTACTTCGACGCGCTGGCCGTCGCGGTCCGCGCCTTCGTCGGGCACGGTCTCGCGTCGGCGAAGGACGTCGACGCGCTCGAGCTGTTCCCCACGCTCGAGGGCGCCTTCGCGCGCCTCGGGCTCACCGCCGCACGTGGCTGATCACGCGCGGCCACCGGTCCGCGTTCCGCTTCCCCCGCCCGGCGAGGCGGTCCGCGTGCCGACCGCGCGCGGATCGTCGAGAATCCCGGGCATACCGCCCGCCCACAGGCCGATCCATGCCCTTCGATCCCAAGACCCGCCACCAGCCCTGCCGCGACGCCGACGAGGCGATCGTCACGCGCCAGTCCATCCGCGCGTTCCTGCCGACGCCCGTCCCGCGTTCGAGCGTCGAGGACATCCTCCGGGTGGCCGCGCGCGCGCCCTCGGGCACCAACATCCAGCCGTGGAAGGTCCACGTCGTGGCCGGCGAGAAGCAGGCCGAGCTGACGCGCCGGATCCTCGCCGCCTTCGACGACCCCGAGGAGGCGAAGAAGCACACCCGCGAATACGCCTACTACCCGGAGAAGTGGGTCTCGCCCTACATCGACCGCCGCCGAAAGATCGGCTGGGACATGTACGGCCTGCTCGGCATCGGCAAGGGCGACTTCGAGAAGACGCATCGCCAGCACGGGCGCAACTACGAGTTCTTCGGTGCGCCGGTGGGCCTGATGATCACGATGGACCGCATCATGGAGCGCGGCAGCCTGATCGACGTCGGCATGTTCCTGCAGAACGTGATGACGGCCGCGCGTGCGCGCGGCCTCGACACGTGTCCGCAGGCCGCCTTCCTGGAGTTCCACCGGATCATCGCCGAGGTGGTCGGCATTCCCGACACCGAGATGCTGATCTGCGGGATGTCGCTCGGCTGGGCCGACCCCGATGCGACCATCAACACGCTCGAGACCGCGCGCGAACCGGTCGAGGGCTTCGCGACCTTCCAGGGGTTCTGAGCCGGGCCAAGCCTGCCCGCGCGTCGCTCAGGCGGTCCGGGGCACGCCGCGTACCCGGTAGGCCCGCGGCGGGTCGTTTGTGCCCGGCGCAAGCCGGTGCTATAGTCGAGGGCTTCGCTGCTTGCGGCGGGGGGTGATGCCGAAACGCATCTCGCCCTAACCGGATGTGCGACGCCAAGCGGGAGGCCAGAGGCCCGCGGCGGCGGTGGAGCAAGAGGGTTCGAAAGAAATTCGCTCGAACGACTTGCAGGCCACGAAAAAGGTTGCTATAGTCTCTGGCTCTGCTGCTGACGACGCGAAAGCGCGGTGGT
>JBAXJZ010000107.1:0-10007 GCA_037137595.1 Burkholderiales bacterium
CCCCGCCCGCCCGCGGGGCCGGATCCGGAAACGGCGCGGCCCGCGCCTACTTGACGGGTCGATCAAGTCCCTTCCATGATCGGATCGTACTGACCAGTACGGATTCAGACCGAGCCGATCGGTCGACGATGCCAAGACGACGCCCAGACGAGGCGAAGGAGGAGACACCATGAACACCCGACGACGCGTGCTGTCCGGCCTGGCGGCCACCGGCCTGGGCGGTCTGCCCGGCCTCTCCCGCGGTCAGGCCGCGGACACCCTGAAGATCGGCCTGAACCTCGAGCGCACCGGCGTGGCGGCGAGCTACGGCGGCCACCTGCTGATCGCCGCGCAGATCGCGCTCGACGAGATCAACGCCGCCGGCGGCGTCAACGGCTCGAAGCTCGAGTTCGTCATCGAGGACAACCGCTCGAGCCCCGAGCAGGCGGTGATCGCCACCCGCAACCTCGAGAAGGCCGGCGTCTTCTCGATCCTCGGCCCGATCCAGAGCTCGCAGTGCCGGACCGCCTTCCCGGCCTCGAACCGCGCCGGCCTCGTCTCGGTCTCGCCCGGCTCCGGCGCGCCCGGCCTGACCGCGCAGAACCGCCCGTGGACCTTCCGCAACGCCGCGATCGACCAGGTGATCATCGACGAGCTGGTCGCGACCCTGCGCAAGCGCTACCCGAACGCGAAGAACGTGGTCGCCACCCTCGAGGCGAAGGACGCCTACGTCACCAACCTGGTGAAGAACGTCGCGCCCTCGGCGCTCGAGCGCAACGGCTTCACCATCATCAACAAGGACTCGCTGATCGAGATCCCGGCCGAGACGACCGACTACAGCGTCTTCGTCACGCGGATCAAGGCGCTCAACCCCGACCTGGTGCTGCTGGGCATCCAGTTCGAGTCGGGCGCGCGGCTGATGCGCGAGGCGCAGCGACAGAAGCTCGCGGTGCCGATGTTCGCCGGCCTGGGCTACGTGACCGACTCGGTCGCCGACGCCGCGAAGGACCTCGAGGTCTGGGCCGGCCAGCCCTTCGATCCGAACGGCGCCGACGCGGCCACGCAGGCCTTCGCGAAGACCTTCAAGGCGCGCGTCGAGAAGGAGCTGCCCGGGCAGTACACCAATCCGACCTACATCGACGCCGGCGGCTACGAGACGGTCCGGATGCTCGCCGACGCCTACAAGGCCGCGGGCGCGACGCCGAAGTCGGCGCCGGCCGACGTGCGGGCCAAGGTCCGCGATTACCTCGCGGGGCTCAAGTCCTTCCAGGGTCTGGGCAACACGCTGTCGATCAACGCCGAAGGCGACGCCATCAAGCCGACGCTGCTGTACCGCACCGGCGGCGGCAAGTGGACGAAGGTCTGACGCCAGAGCGATCCCCGGCGGTCCCCGGCCCCGGCCGGGGACCGCGCCTCGCAGGAGCCCCCGCTTGATCGCCCAGCAACTGGTCAACGGGCTGATGCTCGGCAGCGTCTATGCGCTGATCGGCATCGGCTACACGCTGGTGTTCGGCGTGCTGAGGATGCTGAACCTCGCCCACGCCTACCTGTTCATGGCGGCGCCCTTCGTCGCGCTGAGCCTGGGCGCCGCGGGCGTGCACCCGGCGTTCGCGCTCGCGGGCGGGCTCGCCGCCGCGGCGCTGCTCGGCATGGTGCTGTACTACGCGGCGTTCCGGCCGATCTCCAGCCAGCACGCGCTCGGCGGCTTCGTCACCAGCCTGTCGTTCGGCATCGTGCTCCAGGTGATCGTCGTCAACCGCTTCGGCACGCTGCAGAAGCCCTTCTCGTTCGGGCTCGCGCTGCCCGACCTGGAGATCGGGCCGGTGCTGCTCAGCGGCCTGCAGGCAGCCAGCCTCGCGCTGTCGGCGGCGCTGATGGTCGGCCTGCTGCTGCTGCTCAAGCGCACCCGCTTCGGACGCAACGTCCGCGCGATCGCCGAGAACGAGACCGCGGCCGCACTGCTCGGCGTCGCGGTGCCGCGCAACATCCTCGCGGTGTTCGCCCTGTCCTCGGGCCTGGCCGGACTGGCCGGCCTGATGGTCGCGCTGCGATTCGAGCAGATCGGCGCCTACATGGGGGACCACTACGCGACCAAGGCGCTTGCCGTGATCGTCATCGGCGGACTCGGCGACGTGCGCGGCGCGATGGCCGCCGGCCTGCTGCTCGGCGTCTGCGAGGTGCTGTTCCAGGCCTACGCGCCCACCGGCTGGTCGGAGGCCTTCGTCTGGCTGCTGCTGATCGGTGTCTTCCTGCTCAAGCCCGAAGGCCTGTTCGGCACCGGCGTGCAGCGGCGGGAGGTCTGATGGAGATCCTGCTGTCCGAACCGGTGCAGGCGATCGTCGCCATCAACCTGCTGCTGGTGCTGAGCCTGCTGTTCCCCTTCGTGACCGGCGTCTGGTCGCTCGGCCTGCCGGGCTTCATGGCGGTGGGCGCGTACGCCGGGGCCTGGCTCTCGACCGAGGCCGGCTGGCCGGTCTGGGCCGCGCTCGCGGTGTCGGCGCTGACCGGCTCGATCGCCACCCTGCCCTTCGGCCTGCTCGCGCTGCGGATCCGCGGCATCTACCTCGCGATCGCGACGCTGGCGGCCGCCGAGCTGACGCTGCTGTTCTTCTCGCACTTCAAGCCCACCGGCGCGGTGATGGGCCTGACCCGCATGCCCTTCCTCGACCCGCGCTGGATCGTGGCGCTCGCCGCGGGCGCGTTCGCGCTCAGCGGTTGGCTCTACTGCACGCGGCTGGGCAAGGCGATGCAGGCGGCGGGCTCGGACCCGGTGGTGGCCGCCTGCCACGGCCTGAACGTGCCGGTGCTGCAGCTCTCCGCGCTCGCGCTCGGCGGCGCGTTCGCCGGGCTGGCCGGCGGCTGCTTCGCGCACTTCTACTCGTTCATCGCGCCGAACAACTTCGGCTTCCACCGCACCGTGGACATCCTGATGTGCCTCGTGATCGGCGGGTTCACGCCGGTGGGCGCGGCGCTCGGGTCCACGGTCCTGACGCTGGTCCCGCAGTTCGTGGGCGGCCTGGAGAAGTGGGCCCCCGCGCTCTACGGCGCGATCGCGCTGGCGATGGCGGCCTTCATGCCGGCCGGGCTCGTGCCGAAGAACCGCTTCGCGTCGCTGCGGCGTCGCCGTGCCGTCCGCGAAGGAGGCGCCTGATGCTCGAGGTCGCCCGCGTCTCCCGCTCGTTCGCCGGCATCCAGGCGCTCTCCGAGGTCGACTTCCGCGTCGAGCCCGGCTCGATCACCGCGCTGATCGGCCCCAACGGCGCCGGCAAGACCACGCTGATCAACCTGATCACCGGCGTGATGCCGCCGAGCACCGGTGAGCTGCGCTTCGACGGCATGCGGATCTCGGGGCTGCGGCCCCACCGCGTCGAGCGGCTCGGCATCCGCCGCACCTTCCAGACGGTCCACCTGTTCCCCGGCCTCACGGTCCGCGAGAACCTCACGGTCGGCGCGTTCCGACCGGCGCTGCACACACGGCCGTGGTCGATCTTCGGCCTGCCCTCGCGCGACCGGGGCCCCGAACGCCGCCGCGCCGACGCGCTGCTGGAGATGCTCGGCCTCGCGGCCTTCGGCGACGAGGTCGCGACCGACCTGCCCTACGGCACGCAGCGCCGGGTCGAGATCGCCCGCGCGATGATGGGCGAGCCGCGCTTCCTGCTGCTCGACGAGCCGGCCGCCGGCATGAACGAGACCGAGACCCGGACGCTGACCGACGACATCCGGCTGATCCGCTCGGAGGGCATCACGGTGTTCCTCGTCGAGCACGACATGTCGCTGGTGATGAGCGTGTCCGACAAGGTCGTGGTGCTGAACTTCGGTCGGATGATCGCGCAGGGCACGCCCGCCGAGGTCCAGCGCGACCCCGAGGTCATCGCGTCCTACCTGGGAGGCTGACGGTGACGGACGTCGACGCCAAGGACGGCCTGAGGGTCGAGGGCCTGACGGTGGGCTACGGCAAGGCCCCCGTGCTCGAGGGCCTGTCGCTCGCGGTGCCGCGCGGCCAGGTGGTGGCGGTCGTCGGGCCGAACGGCGCGGGCAAGAGCACGCTGGTCCGCACGATCGCCGGGCTGCTGCGGCCCGCCGCCGGACGGATCGACTTCGACGGCGCGTCGCTGCTCAGGAAGCGTCCGAACGAGATCGCCCGCGGCGGCGTCCTGATGGTGCCCGAGACGCGCGACATCTTCGGCGGCATGACCGTCTGGGAGAACCTGAAGGTCGCCTTCGACAACCTCGATCCCGACGGCGACGAGCACGCGGCCTTCGAGCGGATCTACGGCCTGTTCCCGATCCTGCGCGAACGGCGCGAGCAGGTGGCCGGCAACCTGTCCGGCGGACAGCAGCAGATGCTCGCGATCGGCCGCGCGCTGCTCGGCCGGCCGAAGCTGCTGATGCTCGACGAGCCCTCGCTCGGTCTCGCGCGGATCGTGATCCTCGACATCTACGCGTCGCTGAAGCGCCTGCGCGAGGAGGGCATCACGGTGCTGCTGGTCGAGCAGAACGCGACGATGGCGGTGGACTTCGCCGACCACGCGCTGGTGCTGGTCAACGGCCGGGTCGTGCTGCAGGGCCCGCGCGAGGCGATGCGCGGCAACGAGGAGATGGTGCGTCACTACCTGGGCGGCGCGACGGCGCCCGCCCGCTGAACGCGACGAGGACCGGAGCGATGGAACAGACCGACTGGAGCACCCTGACCTACGGCGAGGCGCTGCGCCGGACCGCGCGCCGCGTGCCCGATCGCACCGCGCTGGTCGGCGCCGACGTGCGGATGAGCTTCGCCGAGCTCGACCGCGCCGCCGACGAGCTCGCGCACGGGCTCGCCGGCCTGGGCGTCGTCCGCGGCGACCAGGTCGCGCTGTGGGTGACCAACTGCCCCGAGTGGGTCGTCTGCTGGATGGCCTGCACGCGCGTCGGCGCGGTGCTCGTGCCGATCAACACGCGCTTCAAGCCCGACGAGGTCGAGTACATCCTGAAGCAGTCCGACGCGCGCGTGCTGATCGCGATGGACCGCTACTGGGACATCGACTTCCTGGGGATGATCCGCGCGCTGGCGCCCGAGCTGGACGGCGCCGCACCCGGACGACTCGCGAGCGCGCGCTTCCCGGAGCTGCGCACGGTCGCGCTCTGGGGCGAGGTCGAGGCGCCCGGCTGCACGAACGTCGCGGCGCTGCGCCGGGCGGGCGCGGCCCGGATGGCCGCGGGCGGCACGCTGCCCGAGGTCGCGCCCGAGGACCCGGTGATCATCGTCTACACCTCGGGCACGACCGGCCACCCCAAGGGTGCGATGCACGGCCACGTCGTGATGCGCAACGCGGCGAACATCGCGCGGGTGATGCACATCGAGCCGGGCGACGTCATCCTCGGCCACATGCCCTTCTACCACGTGGCCGGCGCGTTCACCGCCTGCACGCCGTCGATCATGCTCGGCTGCACGCTGGTCACCATGCCGCAGTGGCAGCCCGACGAGGCGCTCGACGTGATCGCGCGCGAGCGGGTCACGATCTTCGGCGGCATCCCCACGCACTTCATCGACTGCCTGGACGCGATCCGCCGCCGCCCGCGCGACGTCTCCTGCCTGAAGTCGGCGTGGATCGGCGGCGCGCCGGTGACCCCCGACGTCGCGATGGCCTCGAAGCAGGAGCTCGGTCTGCGCGCGCTGCAGGCGGTCTACGGGATGACCGAGACCACGGCGGCCACCGTCTTCAGCGAGTTCGACGCGCCGCTGGAGGTGCTCTGCGACAACAAGGGCAAGCCGATCGGCGAGTTCGAGGTGATCGTCGCCGACCCCATCAAGGGGGAGCCGCTGCCGGTGGGCACCGTGGGCGAGGTCCGCGTCCGCGGCCACCTGGTGATGAAGGGCTACTACAAGAACCCGGCGGCCACCGCCGAGGTGATCACGCCCGACGGCTGGTTCCGCACCGGCGACCTCGGCGTGTTCGACGAGCAGGGCTACCTGAAGATCACCGGGCGGCTGAAGGAGATGTTCATCGTCGGCGGCTCGAACGCCTATCCCGCCGAGATCGAGCGCCTGCTGCAGGGCATCCCCGAGGTCAAGCAGGCGGTGGTGGTCGGCGTGCCGCACGCGCGGCTCGGCGAGGTCGGCTACGCGTTCGTGCAGCTGCACGAGCCCGGCTCGATGACGGCCGAGCGGCTGGTCGCCACGGCGCGCCCGATGATGGCCGACTACAAGGTGCCGCGCCACGTCGTCTTCGTCGACGACTTCCCGCGGACCACCACCGGCAAGATCCAGCGCTTCGTGCTGCAGCGGCAGGCGCGCGAGCGCGTGGGCGGCTGACCGGGGCGGCGAGGGCATCGTGACGATCCGCGACGACATCCGCACCCTCAAGAAGGAGCGCATCCTCGAGGAGGCGCAGCGCCTCTTCTACGAGCGCGGCTTCCGCGGCACGAGCCTCGACGCCATCGCCGAGTCGCTCGAGATCTCGAAGCCGTTCATCTACGGCGCCTACGAGCGCAAGGTGGACATCCTCGTCGACATCTACCTGCGCGCGGTCAACCGCTCGCTCGAGACGATCCGCGCCGCGCGAGCGGCCGGCGGCACGCCGACCGAGCAGCTGCGGCGCTTCGCGGCGCGCTTCACCGAGGTGGTGATCGCGAACCAGCCGGGCGTGGCGGTGTTCTTCCGCGAGGAGGCGTCGATCCCGCCGGAGTCGGTGCGCCACATCAACGACCTGAAGGGCGAGTTCGACGCCGAGCTCGCCGCGCTGGTCGAGGCGGGCGTGGCCGCCGGCGAGTTCCGCGTCGAGGATCCGCGCCTGGCCACGCTCGCCATCGGCGGGATGGTGAGCTGGGCCTACGTCTGGTTCCGCCCGGGCGGCCGGCTCGAGCCCGCCCAGATCGCCGCGCAGATGACCACCTACGCGCTGCGGATCGTGGGCTGCGGGGAGGCCCGCTGAGATGCCGGTCGTCGTCGACCTCGTCGCGCCGCGGGTGGCCCGCGTGACCGTCGACCACGTCGCGCGCCGCAACGCGCTGGGCGAACGCGAGTTCCGCGACCTCGCCGCGCTGTGGCCGCGGCTCGCCGACGACCGCGGGGTCCGCGCGGTGGTGGTCCGCGGCGCCGGCGGCGCGGCATTCTGCTCGGGGGCCGACCTGTCGGACCCACGGCTGCCCACCCTGCCCGACGTCGACGACCTGATCGACGCCGCGTTGCTGAAGACCCGCTTCTTCCCGAAGCCGCTGGTGGCCGCGATCGGCGGCGCCTGCGTGGCGGGCGGGCTGGAGCTCGCGCTCTCCTGCGACCTGCGCGTGGTCGCCTCGGGCGCGAAGCTCGGGCTGCCCGAGGTCCGCTGGGGCATCCTGCCCTCGGGCGGCGCCGCGATGAAGCTGGTCGACCAGATCGGCCAGGCCGACGCGATGCGGCTGATGATGACCGGCGAGCTGATCGACGGCGCCGAGGCCGCGCGCCTCGGGTTCGCCACCCTCGTGCCCGACTCGGCCGCCGCCGAGGCCGAGGCGCTGCGGCTCGCGACGCGGATCGCCGAGGCGAGCCCGGTCGCCGTGCAGGCCACCAAGCGCGCGGTCTTCGACGCGCGGATGGCCGCCTACGCCGCGCGCGAGCCCGCCGAGCGCGCGCTGGTCGCGACGGTCCGCGCGAGCGGGCACGCCGCGATCGGTGCCGCCGCGTTCCTCGCGCGCCGCACCCCCGAGTATCCCGACTAGAAAGGACTCCTCCCGATGGACGACGCCCGACGCGACCAGGCCCTGCGCGAAGCCTCGGTCCCCACCCTGCTGATGTGCCTCGCGCAGATCACCGGCGACGCGCGCTGGCTCGAGGATCCGTTCCGTCCGCAGCGCGACGTGTCGATCTTCGCCGAGCCGACCGGCGGCCTGTCGCCGCAGGCGCAGCAGGTGGTCCGCGAGTCGATCGCCCGCGTGCTCGACGAGCTGGCCGACGGCCGCCGCACGCTGCCGCCGCTGCCCGACGAGGCCACGCTGCACCGGATGATGAACGTCTGCGTCGGCGAACGCGTGCCGAGCGAATACTCGGTGATGGCCGCCGAGGAGATGGGCTTTCGCGGCCGCGACGTCGCCTGGACCGCGCCGCCGGCGAAGGACCGCGTCGACGCGTTCCGCGTGCTGGTGATCGGCGCCGGCTTTTCCGGCATCGCCGCCGGCCGCCAGCTCAAGGCGATGGGGCTGCCCTTCGACCTCGTGGAGAAGCTGCCCGACGTGGGCGGCGTCTGGCTGGAGAACGACTACCCCGAGGCCGGGGTCGACACGCCGAACCACTTCTATTCGTTCTCGTGGGCGCCGAACCTCGACTGGACCAGCAACTACTCGAAGCGCAACGAGGTCTGGGACTACCAGCGCCGCGTCTTCGACGAGGCCGGGCTGCGGCCGCACACCGAGTTCCTGACCGAGGTGGTGTCGATGGCCTGGGTCGAGGCCGCACACGCCTGGGACGTGACGACCCGCGGGCCCGACGGCGCGACACGCGTGCGCCGCTACCGCGCGGTGATCACCGCGGTGGGCAACCTGAACCGGCCGAAGCTCGCGTCGATCCCGGGCCTCGACGGCTTCACCGGCACCTCGTGGCACTCGGCGCAGTGGCGGCACGACGTGCCGCTCGAGGACAAGGAGGTGGCGGTGATCGGCACCGGCGCGAGCGCGATGCAGTTCCTGCGCACCGTCGCCGGCCGGGCGAAGAAGGTCACGATCTTCCAGCGCTCGCCGCAGTGGGCGCGGCCGCCGCAGGACTACCACGGCACGGTGAGCCCCGAGTCGCGCTGGCTGCTCGAGCACGTGCCCTATTACTACGCCTGGTACCGCTTCGGCCTGATGTGGCGCTTCGGCGACGGCCTGCTGCCCACGGTGAAGCGCGACCCGTCGTGGCCGCATCCCGAGCGGTCGATGAACCACCGCAACGACCGGCAGCGGCAGCAGCTCACCGACTACATGCTCGGCGAGCTCGAAGGCCGGCCCGACCTCGTCGAGAAGTGCCTGCCGAGCTACCCGCCCTACGGCAAGCGGATCCTGATCGACAACGGCTGGTTCCAGGCGCTGAAGCGCCCGAACGTCGAGCTGGTGACGGAGGCGGTGGACCGGATCGAGGGCGACGTGCTGGTCACGCCCTCGGGTGCCCGCCACCGCGCCGACGTGATCGTGCTCGCCACCGGCTTCGAGGTCGGCAAGCTGCTGTGGCCGATGGACATCCGCGGCCGCTCGGGCACGCCGCTGAAGGCGGTCTGGGGCGAGGACGATCCGCGCGCCTACCTCGGCATGACGGTGCCCGACTACCCGAATCTCTTCGTGATGTCGGGCCCGAGCACGGGCCTGGCGCACGGCGGGAGCGTGATCTTCGTGTCCGAGTGCCAGGTGCGCTACATCGCGTCGATGCTGCGCGAGATGGTCGAGCACGGCATCGACGCGGTCGAGGTCGAGCGCACCGCGCACGACGCCTACAACGACCGGGTCGACACCGAACACGCCGACCTCGTCTGGTCGCACCCGGGGATGAACAACTGGTACCGGAACAAGGCGGGCCGGGTGTTCATCCCGATGCCGTTCCGGCTGGTCGACTACTGGCAGATGACGACTGCGCCGGCGCTGTCGGACTACCGGACCGAACCGGCGGCC
This sequence comes from Burkholderiales bacterium, assembly GCA_037137595.1. Taxonomy (GTDB): domain Bacteria; phylum Pseudomonadota; class Gammaproteobacteria; order Burkholderiales; family Burkholderiaceae_E; genus UBA4615. Next base: position 9,574 of record JBAXJZ010000107.1, read on the forward strand.
GGCTGAGACCCGAGCGGCCGGCGGTGCGGCGCTCGGCGGCGGGCGGACGGCTCATCGGATCGCCATCCAGCGGGCGGCGAGCCCGTCCGCGTCGAGCGGCTCGTCGGTGCACACGGCGATCGCGGACGCACGCTCGTCGGCCGCGAGCGGCTCGCGCGAGGCGGCGAGCCGATCGAGCACCGACGCGTCCGCCTCGGACGGGTCGTCGCCGCGTGCGCGGCGCGCCGCGACGCGCCGGTGCAGCACGGGCAGCGGCGCGTCGCAGTCGAGGATCGTGAACGGCACGCCGAGCGTGGTGGCGAGCGCACGGTAGGCATCCCGCTGCGATCGGTGCAGGCAGGCCGCGTCGACGATCGTCGGCCAGCCCGCCCGCAGCGCGCTGCCGGCGAGCGCGGCGAGCCGCGCGTAGGTGGCCCGCCCCGCCTGCGCGCCGT
>JBAXJZ010000108.1:0-9975 GCA_037137595.1 Burkholderiales bacterium
CGCAACTCGCGCAGCAGGCGCGGACGGTACGGCCGGAGTGATCGTCGAGGTCGGCGCGACCGGCGCCGCCGTCGAGTCGAGCGCGGCGACCAGGTCGCGGACCCGGATCGGCGCGTCGATCCGCGGGATCGCCTGCGAGTTCGCGACGGCGCGCGCCGAGACCAGCACCACCGCCGCCGACGGCGTCGCCGCGCGGGCGGCCGCGACCCGCAGCGCGAACGCGAGCGCCTCGGGCTGATCGCCGCGGACCATCAGCGGCAGGCGCGGCTCGCGCGCGGCCGCCGCGGGTTCGCGGACCTGCAGGCCCCAGGCCGCGAGCTGGGCACGCTGCATCGCGTCGAGGCCCGCGGCCGCCACCGCGCGGCCGGTCAGGCGGGCGGCGCGGGCCCGGGTGCCCGCGAGCGCGTTCTCGCCGATCGCCGGATGCCAGGACAGGGCGAACCTGAACTCGGCACCGCCCTCCGGGGCATCGTCGACGTCGATCGACCCGCCCATCAGGTCGGCGAGCTGGCGACAGATCGCCAGGCCGAGCCCCACGCCGCCGTGGCTGCGCGAGGCCGATTCGTCGACCTGCGAGAACGGCTGGAAGAGCCGCGCGCGCATCGCCTCGGGCACGCCCGGTCCGGTGTCGCGGACCCGCAGCTCGAGCAGGCGTTCGGTCGGCCGGAACCCCAGGCGCACCTGCACGTGGCCGGTCTCGGTGAAGGTCAGCGCGTTGTCCAGCAGATGGCGCAGCACCTCGCGGAAACGCAGGTCGTCGCCGTGCATCGGGGGCGGCACGTCGCCGTCGAACGCATAGCCGATCGCGAGGCCCTTTCCGGCCGCGCGGGCCGCGACGCGCGCGAGTGCGTCCTCGACCGCCTCGACCGGGTCGAAGTCCGACTGGCACAGCTGCAGCCGGCCGGCCTCGAGGTCGGCGGTCTCGATCACGCGGTCGATCAGCGACTGCAGCGCGAGCGCGCTGCGCTCGATGCCGTCGAGCAGGCCGCGCTGCTCGTCCGACAGCGGCGTCTCGCGCAGCAGCCCGGCCAGCCCGATCAGGCCGTTCATCGGGGTCCGGACCTCGTGGCTGACGTTCACCAGGAAGCGGGACTTCGCGCGCGACGCGTCGAGCGCGGCCGCGCGGGCCGCCTCGAGCTCGCGGGCGCCCTGCTCGGCGAGCGTCGCGTCGCTGAGCAGCACCAGCACGTGCGGTACGCCGTCGGCGTCGATCGGCTCGGAGACGACGTCCGCCGCGAACGCGATGCCGTCGCGACGGCGCGCCTCGACGCGGCGGCGGCGGCCGCCGACGCCGGTCGGCCCGGGCCGCAGCACCTCCTCGGGCAGCAGCGCGTCGGCCGGCGTCCCGAGCAGCGCGTCGATCGAGGCGCCGAACGTCGCGGCCGCGGCGCGGTTGCAGCGGACGATCCGTCCTCCGCCGTCCACCACCAGCAGCCCGTCGCGCAGCCCGTCGAATGCGGCATGCAGCGCGGTGGCGCCGATGTCCACCGACGCCTCGAACGGCACCGGCGCCTGCCGGCCGACCGCGCCCGCGTCCCGTCGCGGGTCGCGGGCCGGCGTCCCGGACGAGGCGGCCGCCGGACGTCCGAAGCCGAGCCGTGCGAGCAGGGACCGTTCGGGCGCGCGCGAAGGCGCCGGGACGTCGGGCGGGGTGGTCGGTGTGTCCATCGACGCACGCTATCGCGCGGGCGCGGGACGAACCCGCGGCGACCGCGAGGCGGGAAGCGCGGGCGGACGAGCGGGGCGCGCGGCGCGCGGTCCGGCCGGATCGACCGCCCGACCGCGCGCCGGGCCGCGCAGGGCGCGACCCCTTCGGAGGCGGTGGGTTCAGGCCGCGCGCGGGCGGACCTTCGAGGCGGCGAGCTTCGCGTTCGTGCGCGCGGTGTCGACGTCGGCCGCGCGCGCGAGCGCCACGCCCATCCGCCGCTTCGCGAACGACTCGGGCTTGCCGAACAGGCGCAGGTCGGTGCCGGGCACGGCGAGCGCGTCGGCCACGCCGTCGAAGACGAGTCCCCTGGCCTCGACGCCGCCGTAGATCACCGCGCTCGCGCCCGGCGTGCGCAGCGACGCGTCCACCGGCAGCCCGAGGATCGCGCGCGCGTGCAGCTCGAACTCGGACTGGTGCTGGGTGATCATCGTCACCATGCCGGTGTCGTGCGGCCGCGGGCTGACCTCCGAGAACCAGACCTCGTCGCCCTTCACGAACAGCTCGACGCCGAACAGGCCCGTGCCGCCGAGGTCGTCGGTCACCCTGCGCGCGATCTCGCGCGAGCGCTCGAGCGCGACCGGGCTCATCGGATGCGGCTGCCAGCTCTCGACATAGTCGCCCGACACCTGGACGTGGCCGATCGGCTCGCAGAAGCGCGTCTCGACGCGTCCGTCGGCGCCCGAGGAACGCACGGTCAGCAGCGTGATCTCGTAGTCGAAGTCGACGAAGCCCTCGACGATCACGCGGCCGGAGTCGACCCGTCCGCCGGTGGCGGCGTACGACCACGCGCGCTCGACGTCCTGCGGTCCGTCGACCTTGGACTGGCCCTTGCCCGACGAGGACATCACCGGCTTCACGATGCACGGATAGCCGATGCCGCCGTCGATCGCCGCCCGCAGCTCGTCGAGGCTGCTGGCGAAGCGGTAGGGCGAGGTGGGCAGCGCGAGCGTCTCGGCGGCGAGCCGGCGGATGCCCTCGCGGTTCATCGTGAGCCATGCGGCGCGCGCCGTCGGGATCACGTCGACCACGCCCTCGCGCTCGAGCTCGACCAGCGTCGGCGTGGCGATCGCCTCGATCTCGGGCACGACGCGGTGCGGCCGCTCGGCCTCGATCAGCGCGCGCAGCTGCGCGCCGTCGGTCATGTCGATCACGTGCGCCCGGTGCGCGACCTGGTGGCCCGGCGCGTGCGGGTAGCGGTCGACCGCGATCACCTCCACGCCCAGGCGCTGCAGCGCGATCACGACTTCCTTGCCGAGCTCGCCCGAGCCCAGCAGCATCACGCGCGTCGCGTGCGGGGACAGCGGCGTGCCGAGCGGGGCGACGGGCTTCATTTGAGCACCTCGAACAGGTTGTGGTGATCGTCGGTCCAGGGACGGCGCGACCCGCGGGTGGCCGGCAGCGCCTCGCCGCCGGCCGCGCGCAGCCGCTCGACGAGCGCCGCATCGGCGGTCAGCGCCACCCAGTCCGACCGGTACTGGACCGCCTCCTGGGGCGGCGTGTCGGAGAAGCGTACCGCCGTGAGCCCGGCCTCGTCGGCGAGCTGGCGCACGACGCCGGAGAGGTCCAGGTAGCGGTTGGTGATGTGGAAGACCACCGCGCCGCCGGGCGCGAGGTGGCGCTTGTAGACCGCGAGCGCCTCGCGGGTCAGCAGGTGGACCGGGATCGAGTCGCTGGAGAACGCGTCGACCGCGAGCACGTCGAACTTCTGCGGCGCCTCGCGCTCGAGCACCAGGCGTGCGTCGCCGAGCGCGGGCTCGAGCGTCGCGCGGCTGTCGGCGAGGTAGGTGAAGCGCGCCTTCGCGACGTCGAGCACCACCGGGTTCAGCTCGTAGAGCCGGTAGGTGTCGCCCTCGCGGCCGTAGGTGGCGAGCGTGCCCACGCCCAGGCCGATCACCCCGACCCGCATGCCCGGCTTGCGCTGCGCGTCGATCGTACGGCCCACGCCCGAGGTGGGGCCGTAGTAGGTCGTCGCCTCGGCGCGCCGGTCGGGCGCCATGTACTGCTCGCCGTGCAGGATCACGCCATGCAGCAGGCGGCGGCTCGCGTCGTGCGAGGTGTCGCCATCGGCCGAGCCGGTGACCCGCAGCGTGCCGTAGAAGTTGCGCGAGAGCTCGAGCACGCCGCCGCGGATCCAGTCGACGTAGTCGACGAAGAGCGCCGCGCAGGCCAGCGTCGCGACGAAGCCCGCCGCGCGCAGCCAGCCGGTGGACAGCACCCCGACGAGCAGCGCGACCAGCGTGAGCGCGAGCGGCAGCTCCCAGTACCAGGCGAAGGAGAGCGGCGCCGCGATGCCGACCAGCAGCCCGCCCACCGCGCCGCCCAGCGAGACCATCAGGTAGAAGCGCGTGAGGTGCGCGGGCGCCGGCTTGCGTGCCACCAGTTCGCCGTGCGCGAACATGCACAGCACGAAGAGGCCGATCGCGTAGACCGGCACCGCGTGCTCGATGTGCAGGATCGCGCGTTCGATGCCGAAGCCCTCGGGCCGGAAACTCAGGCCGCCCAGCATCGCCACCGAGAAGAGCGCCGCCGCGAGCAGGTAGGCGCGACGCTTGTACCAGCCGGTGCCGTCGAAGCACAGGATGAAGGTGATCAGGTAGAGCGACAGCGGCAGCACCCAGAGGAACGGGATCGACGCGACGTTCTGCGTGATGTGCGTGGTCACCGCGAGCAGCACGGTCGACCCCAGCGCGGCGAGCGTGAGCCACAGCGCCTGCTCGCGCAGCGTCGGCGCGGCGGCGGGCGCGGCGGCGTCCCCCGCCTTCGGCGGCGGCACCACGAGGCCCTCGCCGTGCGCGTCGGCCGCGGCGAGCTCGTCGGCGCGGCGGGCGGGCGCGGCGCGCGCCCCCGACCAGCCCGCGGCGATCGCCAGCAGCACGAACACCGCGTAGCCCGCGGACCAGCCGACCGACTGCGCGTGGCCGCTCGCGTTCGGCTCGATCAGCGGCGGATAGCCGAGCAGCGCGAGCATCGACGCGAGGTTCGACAGCGCGTAGAGCCGGTAGACGCGCGCGGCCTCGAAGCGCCGCGAGAACCAGGCCTGCACCAGCGGCCCGGTGGTGGCGAGCATCAGGTAGGGCAGGCCGATGGTCAGCGTGAGCAGCAGCAGGATCCGGCCGATCGGCTGCGAGGCGTCGGTCGGCTTCATCGACTCCGAGACGGTGATCGGCAGGAACGCGAGGCTCGCGAGCAGCAGCACCGTGTGGACGATCGCCTGGCCGCGCGGCTGCAGCTTGCGGATCACCACGTCGGAGTAGAAGTAGCCGGCGAGCAGCGCGACCTGGAAGAACACCATGCAGGTGGTCCAGACCGCGGCCGATCCGCCGAACCACGGCAGGATCTGCCTCGCGATGATCGGCTGGACCAGGAAGAGCAGGAAGGCGGACAGCGCGATCGTGGCGGCGTGGAGGATCATCGGAGGGCGCGCGGGCGTCGTGGGGTGGATCGTGGGGCGTCGTCGGGGCGGGGCGGATCGGCGGTGCTCAGCGGCCCGGGGGCGACAGCCCCAGCGCGTCCATCTTCGCGTCGACCGCCTCGGCCCAGCCGCGATTGGCCGCCGGACTCGCGGGGCTCGGGTGCAGGATCTGCGCGACGCGCACGCCGCGGGCGAATCCGCCGTCGACGAGCGGTCCCTGGAGCACCGTCTGCAGCCGCTTCTCCGCGAAGCCGCCCACGCCGATCGCCCAGTCGGGTTCGAGCGCGGCGAGCGCGCGGGCGAGGTGGCGGTCGCAGGCGGCGTGCACCGGCTCGATCTCGGCGGCGGGCAGCTGCACCGGCGTGCGGTTGCGGCCCGAGGCCTCGAGCCAGACCAGCGGGCAGTAGTTCAGCACGAAGGCGTCGGCGAAGAACGCGTCGGCGTCGCCCCAGCGTGCGGCCGCCCAGCCCCAGAGCCGGCGGCCGCTGACCTCGGAGCGCCGGCACGCGAAGCCCTCGATCGGGCGCTTCGGGTGCATGTCGGCCGGCCGGCCGACGGGCGCCTCGACGTGCATCCAGTCGCGCACCGCGGCGACCTCGCCGAAGGGCACGCCGGTCTGCATCATCCCGAACGGGCCGGGGTTCATGCCGAGCAGCACGATCCGCTTGCGGGTGGCCCCGTAGCGGCGGACATAGGCCTCGTAGGGCGCCCAGGCGTAGCGCAGCGGGTCGTACACGTGTGCGACCGGCGGGCCGAAACGCAGCGGTTCGAGCTCGGCGGACAGGTCGCGGGCGGCGTCGAGCAGCGCGCGGGCGACGGGGCTGGGAGCGGGCATGGGGCGCCATCCTACCAACCCGACCCCTCCCCACGGCGTCCGGCGCGCCGCTACCTCGCCGCCTCGGCCATCGGGTACCCTCGGGGCGCCGTGACACCGACCGTCCGAACGGAGACGCCTTGAACACCCCGATCGCCCCGAAAGCCGTCGACACCGACCGCATCCCCTACCAGAAGCCGCAGCCCTGGGGCATGGCCCCCGACATGGTCGTGCACGACGTGCTGACCGAGGACGAGACCCTGTGGGCGCCGGTCGCCCCCGGCATCTGGTCGCGCCCGCTGCACCTGAACGTCACCGGCGGCTTCTACGTCCACCTGCTGAAGGTCAAGCGCTCGGGCCTGCTGCAGCGCCACCGCCACTCCGGGCAGGTCCACGCCTACGTGATCCGCGGCAAGTGGCGCTACCTCGAGCACGACTGGGTGGCCGAGGAGGGCAGCTACGTGTTCGAGCCGCCGGGCGAGACGCACACGCTGGTCGTGCCCGACGACTGCAACGACATGATCACGATGTTCACCGTGCACGGCGCGCTGATGTACGTCGATCCCGAAGGCAACTCGACCGGCTACGACGACGTGTTCACGCGCATCGACAAGTACCGCGCGCACTTCGAGTCGATCGGGCTCGGCGGCGACTACGTCCGGCGCTTCATGCGCTGAGCGCCGCCCCCGGGCACGCCGCCCGGGTCGATGCGGCCGCCGCGTGCCCTCAGCGCGTCGGGGTGGTGCCGCGGGCGGTGCTGCGGGCGGGGTCGCGGCGCGCGGGCGCGGGCCGCGAGCCCGGGACCGCCCTGCGGTCGGCCCACTGGCCGTGGTCGTAGGTGACCGCGGAAGGGGCCGGCGAGTCCGCGGGGGTGTGGTCGATCGTCGCCTCGGCGAGCGAGGGACCGGACGCCGGGCGGGGCAGTTCGAGCGACTCGATCGGCACCGGCGAGGCGATCAGCCGGCCCTGCAGGTAGTCGACCCCGAGCTCGGCGGCGATCTCCCGCTGCGCGTCGGTCTCGATCCATTCCGCGACGGTCCGCGCGCCGGTCGCCCGGGCGATCCGGACCACCGTCGCGACGATCTCGCGGTCGAGCGGATCGTCGGTCACCTGCCGGATGAAGGACCCGTCGATCTTCAGAACGTCGGCACGCAGCCGCTTCAGGTAGTCGAAGGTGGCGAGCCCGGTGCCGAAGTCGTCGAGCGCGATCGCGAGCCCCATTTCCGCGATCCGCGTCACGGCGGCGCGCGCGAGCTCCAGGTCGGCGATCGCGGTCGATTCGGTGATCTCGATCATCAGCCGGCGCGGGTCGACCGCATGCTGGGCGAGGCAGCGCTTCACGTAGTCGGGGAACTCCGGGTCGCACAGCGTCGGCCCGCAGACGTTGATCGAGCACAGGTGGGTCGCCGCGTGCAGCGCCTTGTTCGACGCCAGGTAGGCCACCGTGCGCACGAAGACCAGCCGGTCGAGCTTCGAATGCAGCCCGGCGTGCCAGACCGCGGGCAGGAACTGCTTCGGCTGCAGCAGCTTGCCGTCGTCGCCCTCGACGCGCACCAGCACCTCGAAGTGCAGCAGGTTGCGCATCGGCCGAACCGGCTCGATCCGCTCCGCGAACAGCCGGATGCGCCCCTCGGCGAGCGCGCGGCTCACCGCCTCGATCGTGCGCAGCTCGGTCCGGTAGTCGTCGATCAGCGCCGGCGAGACGGTCGCGCGGTGGATGCCGGTGGGGTCGTTCGCCGCGCGCTGCAGCGACATCGACAGCGCGGTCAGCACGGCGTCGGGCCCGACGTCCGCCTTGGCCGGCACCTCGACCATGCCGGCGTGGTAGCGCAGCTCGATCGACTGCTCGCTGGTGTCGAAGCGCTGGCCGCCGAGCGTGGACCGCAGGCGCTGGCGGATGCCGAGGCCGTCGATGCGGTCGCCGATGGTCAGCACGAAGCGGCCCGACGACGGATGCGCGACGCGCGCACCCAGCGGCTCGAAGGTCGCGCGCAGTCGGCCCGCCACCGAGCGCTCGAGCTCGGCCGCGGCGACGCTGTCGGTCAGGTCGCTCCAGCGGGCGATGTCCGGCAGCACGACGCCCACCAGCCAGAACCGCGGCCGGCGCTCGCGCGCGAGCATCGCGCCGATGATGCGCGCCAGCGCGCGCTGGTTCGGCAGGCCGGACAGGTCGCTGCGCATCGCCTGGCGGATCAGCGCGCGTGCGGCCTCGCGGCTGTCCGCGCTCACCGAATGCAGCATCGACTGCAGCGAGAACACGCCGCCCAGCAGCAGCATCCCGCCGATCTCGCGCGCGCGTCGCGCGTCGTCGGGGTCGGCCGGCGCGAACGCCGAGGTGTACGAACCGGTCATCGCGAACGCATTGACCGCGATCAGCAGCGCGCCGGGCACGCCCGCCATCGACCGCGCGATCAGCAGGCCGAGCAGCAGGTGGACGATCGACACGACCCGCGCCGTCTCGTCGTGGCCCATGCCGCGCATCGCGGCCGAGCCCGCTGCGCAGACCAGGATCGCGACCGTGGCGAGCGCGAGCAAGTGCGGCGACGGCGGGGGCGGCGGCGAGGGGCGCTCGGCCGACCGGGTTCCGGCGGCCTCTTCGGCGCGCAGGCGCCGGGCCGCGGCGATGCCTTCCGCGAGCGCTCGGGCCAGCGAGGCCGCGAGCGGCACGCAGATGGTCGCGACGACGAGGTCGCCGAACAGCAGGTCGATGTAGTCCGGCGCGGTCCAGCCGGTCGCCGAGGGCCTGATCGAGCGGATCAGCGTGCCCAGCGGCGCGCAGGCGACGCCTGCGCCGAGCAGGCGGAGCTCGACGCTGCCCACGCCGCGCGCCGGCACGAGCACCGCCAGCCGCGACAGGACCTCGGCGGCGATCGCCGGCACCAGCACGCCGCCGATCACGGTGGCGCCGGCCGTCCAGGTCGAGCCGCCGAAGGCCGGCAGCGTGCAGAGCGCGCCGACCGGGATCGCGGCGCTGATCGTGCAGACGAGGCGGTGCAGGGTCGCGCGGTTGACCGCGGCCGTGTCGGGTGAGCCGGCGGTGGCGCCGGGGCCGCCGGTGCCCTCCCGGCCGATGGCCGGCACGTAGGCGAGCCAACCCAGCATCAGGCCGGCGAGCGGCCACGGACCCGGAGCGACCCAGACGAGGCCGAGCAGCTGGCCGAGCGTCCATGCGAGCGCGCCCGCGACCGCGGAAGCGGTCGCGAGCAAGAGGGCCGGCTGGCGTGCGGCCAGCCGGTCTACGGCGCGCAGTGACGGCATCGGACCGTTGTAGAGACCCCGAGGCCGGCCGCAGCGTGTCGACCGTGTTTCGGGTTCTGCCGGCCGACGGACGGTCGATCGGCGTCGCATCCGGGCTGCCGCGACCCCGCGCGGCACGGCCGGTCCGGACCCCGCGGCCGCCGGAGGGACCGGTCGCCGAATTGGGGTATAACCCCGCCACTCGGTCGAGCACGGATGCTGCGGGGAACGATGAAGCGATACGGGATGGCGGTGATCGGACTCGGCGTCGTCGGCCGCCGGATGCTCGAGCAGGCGACGGCGAGCCCCGGGATCCGGGTGGTCTCGGCCTGGGACCCGTCGCCGGCCGCGCGGACGTCCGCGGCGGCGGACTTCCCCGGCACCCCGATTGCCGCGGGCGTCGAGGATGCGATCGAGCGGCTCGACGTCGACGTGGTGTACGTCGCCGCCCCGCCGCTGGCGCACGCGTCGCTGGTGCGCGCCGCGATCGCCGCCGGCAAGGCGGTGTTCTGCGAGAAGCCGCTCGGCGTCGACGTGGCCGAGAGCGAGGCGCTGGTGGCCGAGGTCGACGCGGCGGGCGTGTCGCAGGCGGTCAACTTCCCGTTCGCGTCCTCGGACGCGGTCGACCTGCTGCGCCGCGCGGTCGCCGAGCCCGGTTTCGGCCTGTGCGCGATCGAGGTCCGCGTGCGCTTCCAGCAGTGGCCGCGCGCCTGGCAGGCGCCGGCGACCTGGCTGTCGCGCGCCGACCAGGGCGGCTTCACCCGCGAGGTGCTGTCGCACTTCCTGTGGCTGCTGCATCGCGTG
>JBAXJZ010000109.1:0-9895 GCA_037137595.1 Burkholderiales bacterium
CACCCCTCCGTGCCGCGGAACGCGGTCCGTCAGCTGCTGCCACGACCCGTGCGGCATGCTGGTTGTCGAGCGTTCGTCCAGTTCAAAATGCCGACACCGCGGCGACCGCTCCGCGCCGGCCGCTCCCTGCGGCCGGGCTCCGGCGGGCGCCGGCACACCGCCCCGCACTGCGCCGGCGACGCGCCCAGGGATCGTTTTGCTAACGTTTCCTGTTTCGTCCTGAGCAAAGCCTTGACAAAACGCTCGGGTATCCCTACTGTCGGGGCGGGTAGGTCGTTTGTCCAGGACAAATTCCCCGACGCTTGTACGGGATACTCGACCGAAGTGGTAGGTTATTGGTATTCTTGAGTCGCTTAGTCGGGTTTTACATCCGGAGCTTCGCCATCATGCGATTGACCACCAAGGGCCGTTTCGCCGTGACCGCCATGATCGACCTGGCGATGCGCCAGCACAATGGTCCTGTCACGCTCGCCGGCATCAGCCAGCGCCAGAAGATCTCGTTGTCCTACCTCGAGCAGCTGTTCGGCAAGCTGCGTCGCCACGAGCTGGTGGAGAGCACCCGCGGTCCCGGCGGCGGCTACACGCTCGCCCGTCCGATGCGTGACGTGACCGTCGCGGACATCATCTTCGCGGTGGACGAGCCGCTGGACGCGACCAGCTGCGGCGGCAAGGAGAACTGCCAGGACGACGGCCCGTGCATGACCCACGAGCTCTGGACGAACCTGAACAAGAAGATGATCGAGTTCCTGGACGGGGTGACCCTGCAGGAGCTCGTCGAGCAGCAGCGGGGCCGCGAGACCAAGGCGCCGCCGAAGCAGATCTCGGTGCTGCGCGAGCATCGCGCCGCGCTCGAGTTCCCGACCTCGACGCTGCAGCCGATCAACATGCACGGTTCGCGCGTGACCTCGGTGTCCTGACGCGGCCGGCATCGGACAGAACAGACAGAACACAGGGAGTTCTTCGATGCACCTTCCGATCTACCTCGACTATTCGGCCACGACGCCGGTCGACCCCCGCGTGGTCGACCGTATGGTCCCGTGGCTGGGCCAGAACTTCGGCAACCCGGCCTCGCGCAGCCATGCGTACGGCTGGGCCGCCGAGGAGGCCGTCGAGACGGCGCGCGAGCACGTCGCCGCGCTGGTCGGATGTGACCCGAAGGAACTGGTCTGGACCTCGGGCGCGACGGAATCGATCAACCTGGCGGTGAAGGGCGCGGCGCACTTCTACAAGGAGCGCGGCAAGCACCTCATCACCGTGAAGACCGAGCACAAGGCCACCCTCGACACGATGCGCGAGCTCGAGCGCGAGGGCTTCGAGGTGACCTACCTCGACGTGAAGGCCGACGGGCTGATCGACATGGACGCGCTCAAGGCCGCGATGCGCCCGGACACGGTGCTGATCTCGGTCATGTACGTGAACAACGAGATCGGGGTGATCCAGGACATCCCGGCGATCGGCGATCTCTGCCGCGAGAAGGGCGTGCTCCTGCACGTCGACAGCGCGCAGGCCACCGGCAAGGTCGACATCGACCTGTCGGCGCTGAAGGTCGACCTGATGAGCTTCTCGGCGCACAAGACCTACGGTCCGAAGGGCGTGGGCGCGCTGTACGTGCGCCGCAAGCCGCGCGTGCGGATCGAGGCGCAGATCCACGGTGGCGGCCACGAGCGCGGCATGCGCTCGGGCACGCTGCCCACCCACCAGATCGTCGGCATGGGCGAGGCCTTCCGGCTGGCCAAGGTCGAGATGAAGGCCGAGAACGAGCGCATCCGCATGCTGCGCGACCGCCTCTGGGCGGGCCTGTCGCGGATCGAGGAGGTCTACCTCAACGGCGACATGGAGCGGCGCGTGCCGCACAACCTCAACGTGAGCTTCAACTACGTCGAGGGCGAGTCGCTGATCATGGCGATCAAGGACCTCGCGGTGTCGTCGGGCTCGGCCTGCACGTCCGCGAGCCTCGAGCCGTCCTACGTGCTGCGCGCCCTGGGCCGCAGCGACGAGCTGGCGCACAGCTCGATCCGCTTCTCCGTCGGCCGGTTCACGACCGAGGAGGAGGTGGACTTCGCGGTGAAGCTGATCCAGGACAAGGTCGGCAAGCTGCGCGAGATGTCGCCGCTCTGGGAAATGGTCAAGGAAGGCATCGACCTGAACACGGTGCAGTGGGCCGCGCACTGAACGGGAACGACCGCGGCAACAGGGACGTCCGAACGAGCTGAAAGAACGAGAGGTCTGACATGGCATACAGCGACAAGGTCATCGATCACTACGAAAACCCGCGCAACGTCGGCGCGATGGACAAGGCCGACCCGACGGTCGGCACCGGCATGGTCGGGGCCCCGGCCTGCGGCGACGTGATGAAGCTGCAGATCAAGGTCGGCGCGAACGGCATCATCGAGGACGCCAGGTTCAAGACCTACGGCTGCGGCTCGGCGATCGCGTCGTCGTCGCTGGTCACCGAGTGGGTCAAGGGCAAGACCCTCGACGAGGCGATGTCGATCAAGAACACGCAGATCGCCGAGGAGCTCGCGCTGCCGCCGGTGAAGATCCACTGCTCGATCCTCGCCGAGGACGCGATCAAGGCCGCGATCGAGGACTACCGGACCAAGCACGGCGAGCAGGCGGCGGCCGAGCAGAAGGCGGCCTGAGGAGTCGGCGATGGCGATCACGCTGACCGAGGCCGCGGCGAAGCACGTGTCGCGCTACATCGAGCGCCGGGGCAAGGGCATCGGGCTGCGGCTCGGCGTCAAGACCACCGGCTGCTCGGGCCTGGCCTACAAGCTCGAGTACGCCGACGCGCCGGCGCCCGAGGACGTCACCTTCGAGAGCCACGGCGTGCGCGTGCTGGTCGATCCGCGCAGCCTGGCGTACATCGACGGGACCGAGCTCGACTTCGTCCGCGAGGGGCTCAACGAGGGGTTCAGGTTCAACAACCCCAACGTCAAGAGCGAATGCGGCTGCGGCGAGTCGTTCAAGGTCTGATGGACGTGTAGGTTCCGCACGCGTCGAGGCGGCCCCGGCCGCCTCGCGTGTTTTCTCGGCCCCGGTTCCCGTGCCCCCCATGGACCTCCTCGACAAGAGCCACTTCGAGCTGCTCGGGCTGCCCGAGCGGTTCGAGCTCGACGCGCCCGCGCTGCAGTCGGCCTACCGACGCCTGCAGGCGGCCGTGCACCCGGACCGCTTCGCGGCGGCGGGCGCCACCGAGCGGCGGATCGCGATGCAGCTCGCCACGCGTGCGAACGAGGCCTACCGGACGCTGCAGGACCCGGGTCGCCGCGCCGCGTACCTGTGCGAGCGTCACGGCGAACCGCTGCGCGCCGAGACCAACACCTCGATGGCGCCGGCGTTCCTGATGCAGCAGATGGAATGGCGCGAGGCGCTCGAGGACGCGCGCGCGAGTCGCGACGCGGCCGCGCTGGCCGGCCTGTCGAAGCTGCTGTGCGATCATCGGGAGAGGCTCCTGGGCGAGATCGGCAGCGCGATCGACAGGGACCACGACTACGCGCGCGCCGCCGACGCGGTCCGCCGCTGGATGTTCGTCGACAAGTTCGGCGCCGAGGTGGCCGCGGCCGAGGATGGCCTCGCCGCCTGAGGAACCCATGGCCCTGCTCCAGATCTCAGAACCCGGGATGTCCCCCGAGCCGCACCAGCGGCGGCTCGCGGTGGGCATCGACCTGGGCACCACCAACTCGCTCGTCGCCGCGGTCCGCTCGGGCGTCGCCGAGGCGCTGCCCGACGCGCTCGGCCGCCCGCTGCTGCCTTCGGTGGTCCGCTACCGCGCCGACCGCGAGGTCGACGTCGGACACATCGCCTGGGAGTGTGCGTCCGAGGATCCGCGCAACACGATCGTCTCGGTCAAGCGCTACATGGGCCGCGGGCTCGCCGACGCGACCTCGCACCCGTCGCCCTACGAATTCGTCGACGCGCCCGGCATGGTCCGGCTGCGCACCGTCGTCGGCGAGCGCAGCCCGGTCGAGGTGTCGGCCGAGATCCTGAGGGTGCTGCGTGCGCGTGCCGAGGAGACGCTGGGCGGCGAGCTGGTCGGCGCAGTCATCACGGTGCCCGCCTATTTCGACGACGCGCAGCGGCAGGCCACGAAGGACGCCGCGCGGCTCGCGGGGCTCGACGTGCTGCGGCTGCTGAACGAGCCGACGGCCGCCGCGATCGCCTACGGGCTGGACAACGCGTCCGAGGGTGTCTACGCCGTCTACGACCTGGGCGGCGGCACCTTCGACATCTCGGTGCTGAGGCTGACCAAGGGCGTGTTCGAGGTGATCGCCACCGGGGGCGACACCGCGCTCGGCGGCGACGACTTCGACCGCCGGCTCGCCGAGCACTTCGTCGCGGAGAACGGGCTGGGTGAGCTCGCGCCCGACGACCTGCGCCGGGTGCTGAAGGCCGCGCGGCTCGCCAAGGAATCGCTGACGGACCACCCGGAGGCGCGGATCGAGGCCCGGATCGCGGGCCGCGGGCTGCTGTCCACGCTCGTCACCGCGCCGCGCTTCCATGCGATGACCGCGGACCTGCTCGACCGCACGCTGGACACCGTGCGGCGCACGCTGCGCGACGCGGGGCTGCAGGCCCGCGACGTCGAGGGCGTGGTGCTGGTCGGCGGCGCGACCCGGATGCCGCAGCTGCGCGCGGCGGTCGGCTCGATCTTCGGCCGCACGCCGCTGGTCGACATGGACCCGGACAAGGTCGTGGCGCTGGGGGCGGCGATTCAAGCCAACCTGCTGGCCGGCAATCGCGGCTCCGACGACGACTGGCTGCTGCTCGACGTCATCCCGCTGTCGCTGGGCCTCGAGACGATGGGCGGACTGGTCGAGCGCATCATCCCGCGCAACGCGACGATTCCGGTCGCGCGCGCGCAGGAGTTCACCACCTACAAGGACGGCCAGACGGCGATGGCCATCCACGTCGTGCAGGGCGAGCGTGAGCTCGTCGCCGACTGCCGGTCGCTCGCGCGCTTCGAGCTGCGCGGCATCCCGCCGATGGCCGCCGGCGCCGCACGGATCCGCGTGACCTTCCAGGTCGACGCCGACGGGCTGCTGTCGGTCACCGCCCGCGAACAGTCGCAGGGCATCGAGGCCTCGGTCGCGGTGAAGCCCTCGTACGGGCTGTCGGACGACGAGATCGCACGGATGCTGCAGGAGTCCTTCGGCACCGCCGAGGTCGACATGAAGGCGCGTGCGCTGCGCGAGCAGCAGGTCGAGGCCGACCGGCTGCTGGCCGCGACCCAGGTCGCGCTCGAGGCCGACGGCGACCTGCTCGAGGCCGCCGAGCGCGACGCGATCGCCGCGACCATGCGCGCGCTGAAGACCGCCGCGCAGGGCGACGACCCGCGGGCGATCGAGGCCGCGATCGGCGTCCTCGCGCGCGGCACCGAGTCCTTCGCCGCGCTCCGCATGGACCGTGCGGTGCGCCAGGCGCTCGCCGGTCGCCGCCTCGACGAGATCGGCTGAACGCCGGCCACGACGCTCCTCCCGAATGCCCACGATCACCGTCCTCCCCCACGAGACCCTCGCGCCGCAGGGCGCGTCCTTCGACGCCGAGCCCGGCAAGAGCCTGTGCCAGCAGCTGCTCGACCACGGCATCGACATCGAGCACGCCTGCGGGATGGTCGCCGCCTGCACGACCTGCCACGTGATCGTGAAGGAAGGCTTCAACCGCCTGCCGCCGTCCTCCGACGAGGAGGACGACATGCTCGACAAGGCCTGGGGGCTGACCGCCACCTCGCGGCTGTCGTGCCAGCTGAACCCGATCGTCACGGACGTGACGATCGAGCTGCCGAAGTACACGATCAACCACGCGCGCGAGTGACGCGGGCGGCGGCCGCGCGCCGCACCCGAGCCTCCTGCCTCGCCGACACGGACCGCCGCCATGAAGTGGACCGACACCCTCGAGATCGCGATCGCGCTGGACGAAGCGCACCCCGACGTCGACCCCACCCGCGTGCGCTTCACCGAGCTGCACGCGTGGGTGATGGCGCTGCCGGGGTTCGACGACGACCCCAAGCGCTCGGGCGAGAAGATCCTCGAGGCCATCCAGCAGGCGTGGATCGACGAGAAGTGACCGCGTGTCCCTAGACCCCGTCATCCTCTTCTTCGCCCTGGGCGTCCTCGCCCGTCTCGGCAAGTCCGACCTGCGCCTCCCCGAGGCGCTGTACGAGACGCTGTCGATCTACCTGCTGCTGGCGATCGGCCTGAAGGGCGGGGCGCAGCTCGCGGTGCAGCCGCTGTCGGCGCTGTGGCCGGTGGCGCTCGCCGCCATCGCGATCTCGGCGCTGGTGCCGCTGGTGCTGTACCCGGTGCTGCGCGGCGCGGTGAGGCTCGGGGTGGCCGACTCGGCGTCGATTGCCGCGCACTATGGATCGGTGAGCGTGGTGACCTTCGCGGTCGCGCAGAGCGCGCTCGCACGTGCCGGCGTGGAGCCGGATGCGTGGCTCGCCATGCTGGTCGCGGTGATGGAGGCCCCCGGCATCGTCGTCGGCGTGCTGCTCGCGCGGCGCGGGCTGGCGCGCGAGGCGGGGCCCGCTGCGGGCCCGGCGACCGGCTGGGGCGTGCTGCTGCACGAGGTGCTGTTCGGCAAGGCGGTGATCCTGCTGCTGGGCGGCATCGTCATCGCGTGGATCGCCGGGCCGAAGGCGCTCGCGCCGATCGACCCGCTGTTCACCGGGCTGTTCAAGGGCGTGCTGGCGCTGTTCCTGCTCGAACTCGGCCTGGTGGCCGGCGGCCGGCTGCAGGACCTGCGGCGGGCCGGTCCGCGGCTGCTGGCGTTCGGCCTGCTGGTGCCGCCGATGCTCGCGGCCGCGGGCGGCGCGGTGGGGCTGCGGCTCGGCCTGTCGACGGCCGGTGTCGCGACGCTGGCGACCCTCGCGGCGAGCGCGTCGTACATCGCCGCGCCGACCGCGATGCGGATCGCGGTGCCCCAGGCCAACCCCTCGCTGTCGATCGGTCTCGCGCTGGGCGTGACCTTTCCGTTCAACGTGCTGGTCGGCATCCCGCTCTACGTCGAGGCGGCGCGCCGCTTCACGCCCTGAGCGCCCGGCGCGCCGCAGGAGATCCCCGATGCAGACCCACGACCGCAAGCTGCTGACCATCATCACCGAGGCGGCGATCGAACGTGCGCTGATCGCGGACGCGAAGCGCTTCGGCGCCCACGGCTACACGGTGCTCGACGTGCGCGGCGGCGGGCCGGGCGGCGAGCGGGAAGGTGCCTGGGAGGCCGACCGTTCGATCGAACTGCAGGTGGTCTGCGGCGAGGACGTCGCGACCCGGATCGCCGAGCACGTGCTCGCGCAGTACGCGCCGAACTACGCGGTGGCGCTGTACCTGTCGGACGTGCAGGTGTTCCGGGCGCAGAAGTACTGAGTCGCGGGGCGCCGACCGTCCGGGTGCCTCCGGGTCGTGCCCGGCGTGCGGGCGCTCAGCGCGCGCCGGTGGACTCGGCCGCGTCTCCGGTCGGCGCCGTGCCCGCGTCGTCCGCGACGGGACGCAGGGGATCCGAGCCGGGCAGGGCGATCAGGTCGGTCACGCCCGGGTCCACGCCCGCCTGCATCAGCAGCGTCGTGGCCTGGCCGCGGTGGTGGGTCTGGTGGTTGAAGACGTGCGACAGCAGCGTGCCCACCTGCCGCTGCTGCGGCTCGCCGGCCATGTTGCGGTAGACGAGCACGCGGTCGAGATCGGTGAAGATCAGCTCGTCGGCCCAGGCGACGATCAGGTCGTCGAGCCGGTCACGCAGCGCACGCAGCTCGCCGAGTTCGTCGGCCAGGGTGTCGCGCAGCGTCCGCGGCCGCGGCAGCCAGTCGATGGCCTCGCGCAGCCGGTCCCAGTGGCCGGGCGCGTCGAAGCGCAGCAGCCAGATCGCGTCGGTGACGGCGAGGTGGTTCAGCGTGCCGAGGATGGATCCGAAGAACGCACCGCGGTCGAGGGCGAGCGCCTGCTCGGGCAGCGTCGCCGCCGCGTCGTAGAGCCGCCGGTTCATCCAGCGGTTGTAGTCGGCCATCAGCCGGACGTGTCGGAGCGCATCCATGGTGGCCGCGATTCTCTCAGCTTTCCCGCTTCAGGGCGGGGAAGAGGATCACGTCGCGGATGGTCGGACTGTCGGTGAGGAGCATCACGAGCCGGTCGATGCCGATGCCGCAGCCGCCGGTGGGCGGCATGCCGTGCTCGAGCGCGCGGACGTAGTCGGCGTCGTAGAACATCGCCTCGTCGTCGCCGGCCTCCTTGGCCTCGACCTGCTTGCGGAAGCGCGCGGCCTGGTCCTCGGGGTCGTTGAGTTCGGAGAAGCCGTTGGCGATCTCGCGGCCGGTGCAGAACAGCTCGAAGCGCTCGGTCACGCCGGGGCGCGAGTCGGACTCGCGCGCGAGCGGCGAGACCTCGACCGGGTAGTCGACGATGAAGGTCGGCGCCCAGAGCTTCGACTCGGCCGTCTCCTCGAACAGCGCGAGCTGCAGCGCGCCCACGCCGGCGTGGCGGTGGCGCGGGTCGTTCACGTCGACGCCGAACCCCTTCAGCGCGCCGCGCAGGAACTCGGCATCGGCGAGCTGCGCGTCGGTGTACTGCGGCGCGTGGGCCCGGATCGCCTCGACGATCGTCATCCGCGCGAACGGCGCGCCGAAGTCGAGCTCGCGGCCGCCGTAGCTCACGGTGGTGCCGCCGGTGGCGGCGGTCGCGGCCTCGCGGATCACCTGCTCGGTGAAGTCCATGATCCACCGGTAGTCGGTGTAGGCCGCGTAGAACTCCATCATCGTGAACTCGGGGTTGTGCCGCGGGCTGATCCCCTCGTTGCGGAAGTTCCGGTTGATCTCGAAGACGCGCTCGAAGCCGCCGACCACCAGCCGCTTCAGGTAGAGCTCGGGCGCGATCCGCAGGAACATCTGCTGGTCGAGCGCGTTGTGGTGGGTGACGAAGGGCTTGGCCGCGGCGCCGCCGGGAATGGGCTGCAGCATCGGCGTCTCGACCTCGAGGAAGCCGGCGTCGGTCATCGTGCGGCGGATCGCCGAGACGATCGTGCTGCGTGCGCGGAAGGTCGCGCGCGAGGCCTCGTTCGAGATCAGGTCGACGTAGCGCTGGCGATAGCGCATCTCCTGGTCGGCCAGGCCGTGGAACTTGTCGGGCAGCGGGCGCAGCGACTTCGCGAGCAGGCGCAGCGAGGCCACGCGCACCGACAGCTCGCCCTTCATCGTGCGGAACAGCGTGCCCTCGGCCGCGACGATGTCGCCGAGGTCCCAGTGCTTGAAGGCCTCGTGCTGCGTGGCGCCCACGCCCTCGTCGTTGATCCAGAGCTGCAGCCTGCCGGTCGCGTCCTGCACGGTCGCGAAGCTCGCCTTGCCCTGCACGCGCTTGAGCACCATGCGGCCGGCGATCGAGACCGCGACCTTCGCCTGCTCGAGGGCCTCGCGCGTGGTGTCCGCGTGCGCGGCGAGCAGCGCTCCGGCGCGGTCCTTCGGCACGAAGTCGTTCGGGTACGGCTGGCCGGCCCCGCGCAGCGCGGCGAGCTTCGCCCGGCGCTCGGCCATCACGTGGTTCTCGTCGACGGCGGGCGCGTCGGGCGCGGCGGAGGGGTCCCGGTCCTGGGTCATGGCGTGTGCGGAGGAGGGCGGGGCGTCAGACGCCCTGCTTGAGGCTGGCGGTGATGAAGCCGTCGAGGTCGCCGTCGAGGACGGCCTTGGTGTTGCTCATCTCGACGTTGGTCCTCAGGTCCTTGATCAGCGACTTGTCGAGGATGTAGGAGCGGATCTGGTGGCCCCAGCCGATGTCCGACTTCGCGGCCTCGGTCTGGTCGGCGATCGCCTGGCGCTTGCGCAGCTCGTGCTCGTAGAGGCGCGAGCGGAGCATCTTCATCGCCTCGTCCTTGTTGCGGTGCTGCGAGCGGTCGTTCTGGCACTGCACGACGATGT
>JBAXJZ010000110.1:0-9846 GCA_037137595.1 Burkholderiales bacterium
CTGCATCATGATGCGCAAGTGCCACCTGAACACCTGCCCGGTGGGCGTGGCCACCCAGGACCCGGTGCTCCGGAAGAAGTTCGCCGGCAAGCCCGAGCACGTCGTCAACTACTTCTTCTTCGTCGCCGAGGAAGCGCGCGCGATCATGGCGCAGCTCGGCATCCGGAAGTTCGACGACCTGATCGGCGCGACGCAGCTGCTCGACACCAAGGCCGGGATCCGGCACTGGAAGGCCAAGGGCCTGGACTTCACGCGGATCTTCCATGCGCCCGCGATGCCGGCCGACGTGCCGCGCTTCAACGTCGACGTGCAGGACCACGGGCTCGAGCGCGCGCTCGACCACGTGCTGATCGAGAAGGCCGCGCCCGCGCTCGACGGCGGCGAGAAGGTCAGCTTCATCCTGCCGATCCGCAACGTGAACCGCACCGTCGGCGCGATGCTGTCGGGCGAGGTCGCGCGCCGCTACACGCACGACGGCCTGCCGGACGACACGATCCACGTGCAGTTCAACGGCACCGCAGGCCAGAGCTTCGGCGCGTTCCTGTCGCGCGGCATCACCTTCGACCTGGTGGGCGAGGCGAACGACTACGTCGGCAAGGGCCTGTCGGGCGGCCGCGTGATCGTCCGCTGCGCGAACGACTTCCGCGGCTTCGGTCCGGAGCACATCATCGTCGGCAACACGGTGCTGTACGGCGCGATCGAGGGCGAGGCCTACTTCAACGGCGTGGCCGGCGAGCGCTTCGCGGTCCGCAACTCCGGCGCCACCGCCGTCGTCGAGGGCACCGGCGACCACGGCTGCGAGTACATGACCGGCGGCACGGTGGTCGTGCTCGGCGGCACCGGCCGCAACTTCGCGGCCGGCATGTCGGGCGGCGTGGCCTACGTCTGGGACCCGGAGGGCGACTTCAAGCGCCGCTGCAACACCTCGATGGTCAGCCTGGAGCCGGTGATGACGGCGAAGGAGCAGGCCGCGGGCGTGCCGCAGTCGGTGTGGCACGCGACGAAGCGCGGCGGCGAGGGCGAGGCCGACGAGGTCATCCTGAAGCGGCTGGTGGAAGCGCACTTCCGCCACACCGGCAGCTTCCGCGCCAAGGAGATCCTCGCGGACTGGGCGAACGCCCGCGCGAAGTTCACCAAGGTGTTCCCCACCGAGTACCGGCGCGCGCTGGGTGAGATGGCCGCGGCCCGCGCCGCGGCGAAGCAGACCGCCTGAGGCGGGCGGCACGAGAAGAACGCAGGAAAGAAGACGACGATGGGCAAGGTCACAGGCTTCCTCGAGTTCCAGCGCCTCTCCGAGGCGAGCGAGCCGCCGCAGGCGCGGCTCAAGCACTGGAAGGAGTTCGTGCTCCACCTGGACGACGCGGCCGCGTCGAAGCAGGGCGCACGCTGCATGGACTGCGGCATCCCGTTCTGCCAGAGCGGCTGCCCGATCAACAACATCATTCCCGACTGGAACGACCTGGTCTTCCGCGGGCAGTGGAAGCCGGCGCTCGACACGCTGCACTCCACGAACAACTTCCCGGAGTTCACCGGCCGCGTCTGCCCGGCGCCCTGCGAGGCCGCCTGCACGCTGAACATCAACAACGACGCGGTCGGCATCAAGTCGATCGAGCACGCGATCATCGACAAGGGCTGGGAGAACGGCTGGGTCGTGCCGCAGCCCCCGGCCGTGAAGACCGGGAAGAAGGTCGCGGTCGTGGGCTCGGGCCCGGCGGGCATGGCGGCCGCGCAGCAGCTCGCGCGCGCCGGCCACGACGTGACGCTGTTCGAGAAGAACGACCGCATCGGCGGGCTGCTGCGCTACGGCATTCCCGACTTCAAGATGGAGAAGTCGCACATCGATCGCCGCGTCGAGCAGATGCAGGCCGAGGGCGTCACCTTCCGCACCGGCGTGTTCATCGGCACGAAGGCGCCCGAGTCGCACATCACCAATCTCGCGACGGAGACGATCTCTCCCGAGCAGCTGCAGAAGGACTTCGACGCGGTGCTGCTCACCGGCGGCGCCGAGCAGCCGCGCGACCTGCCGGTGCCCGGGCGCGAGCTGAAGGGCATCCACTTCGCGATGGAGTTCCTGCCGCAGCAGAACCGCACGGTGGCGGGCGACGCGGTCGCGGGCCAGATCATGGCCACCGGCAAGCACGTGGTGGTGATCGGCGGCGGCGACACCGGCAGCGACTGCGTCGGCACCTCGAACCGGCACGGCGCCACCAGCGTCACGCAGTTCGAGCTGATGCCGCAGCCGCCCGAGACCGAGAACAAGGCGCTGACCTGGCCGTACTGGCCGACCAAGCTGCGGACCTCGTCGTCGCACGAGGAAGGCTGCGAGCGCGACTGGTCGATCACCACCAAGGAATTCCGCGGCGACGACCGGGGCAATGTCCGTGCGCTGGTGACTGCCCGCGTCGAGTGGAAGAAGGACGAGACCACCGGCCAGATGAGGATGGTCGAGGTGCCCGGCTCCGAGAAGGAGATGCCGGCCGACCTCGTGCTCTTCGCGATGGGCTTCGTGGCGCCGGTGGCGAGCGTGCTCGACGCGTTCGGCATCGAGAAGGACGGCCGCGGCAACGCGCGCGCCACCACCGACGGCGAGAAGAGCTACGCGACCAACGTGCCGAAGGTGTTCGCCGCCGGCGACATGCGGCGTGGCCAGTCGCTGGTCGTCTGGGCGATCCGCGAGGGCCGTCAGGCCGCGCACTCGATCGACGCGTTCCTGATGGGGGCGAGCGACCTGCCGCGCTGATCGGGGCGAGCTCGGCACACACGGCCGGCTCGTGCCGGCCGTGTGCCTTCGGGGGGGCCCTGCGACGCGTGCGCGTCGGCGCGGCAGGGGCAGGGTGTTGGCACGGCCCTTGCGGAGTGCTGTGGACCCCCTGCCTGGACGCACCACCGATGGGATCCGACCGCATCTTCCGAGTCGCCGACCACCTGCAGCCCGCCGACGGCGAACCGATCCGCTCGGTCGTCGCCCACGGCGCCGACGCCACGATCGTCGCGTGGACGGTGAAGCCCGGCCAGCGCATCGCCGCCCACGTGCATCCGCAGGGGCAGGACACCTGGACGGTGCTGTCCGGCGCCGGCGACTACCAGGTCGACGCGGGCGGCGCCACCCGCCGGATCGGCGCCGGCGACGTTGCGGTCGCGCCGGTCGGCGCGGTCCATGGCGTGCTCGCCATCGGCCCGGAGCCGCTGGTCTTCGTGTCCGTCGTCTGTCCGGGCGAGGCCGGCTACGAGCGGCTCTGACCGGTTCCGAGCCCCCGGTCGCCGAGGCCCGGCGGGACGCGCCGCGCGCCGGCGCGGCGCTCAGTCGACGATGAAGAGGGTCGCGCCGCCCTCGGTCGACGAGCGGTGCGGTTCCGCGCGGTCGGCCACCTGGTAGCTGGTGCCCGGCGTCAGCACGAACACCCGGCCGTCGGCGAGCTCGGTGTGCAGCTCGCCCTGCAGGCAGAGCAGCACGTGCCCCTTCTCGCACCAGTGGTCGGCGAGGTAGCCGGGCGAGTACTCGACCATCCGGACCCGGATGTCGCCGAAGGTCCGCGTGCGCCAGTGCGCGACGCCGCGTTCGCCCGGGTGTTCGGTGCGCTCGACGGCGGACCAGTCCGTCGTGCCGAAGGGAATGCCGGTCATCTTCATGGGCGTGATCGTGACACGGCGCGTGTCATCCGACGGGGCGCGGGCCGGGCTTCGCGGAAGGGGGCGTGATACGGTTCGCCGCCATCGTCGGAGCGGCGCGGTCCGGCCCGTCGGCGGCACGGGGCGGCGTCCCGCCCCGATCCCCCAGGAGACCCTCACCATGCGTATCGCCGTCATCGGCGCCGGTGGCCTCGGCGGCTACTTCGGCGCCCGCCTCGCACTCGGAGGCCGCGCCGAGGTCCATTTCGTCGCCCGTGGCGCCCATCTGGCCGCGATGCGGTCCGGCGGCCTGCGGATCGACGGCCCGACGCCCCTGCACCTGCCGTCGCCCTCCGTCACCGACGACGCCGCCCGCATCGGCCCGGTCGATCTGGTGATGCTCTGCGTGAAGCTGGCCGACACCGAGGCCGCGCTCGGGCAGGCGCGGTCGCTGATGGGGCCGGATTCGGCGATCGTCTCCTTCCAGAACGGCGTGACCAAGGACGAGCCGCTGCGGGCCGCCTTCGGTCCCGATCGGGTCATGGGGGGCGTCGGCTACATCGCCGCGACCATCGGCGAGCCGGGCACGGTCCGGCAGACCGGTCCGATGCAGCGACTGCTGTTCGGCGAGTTCGACGGGCGGCGGTCGGCGCGCGGCGAGGCGCTGCTGGACGCCTGTCGCGCGGGCGGCATCGACGCCGAGCTCTCCACGGCGATCCGTCGCGAGATCTGGCAGAAGTTCGTCTTCCTCGCCGGGTTGTCGGGCACGACCGCCACGATGCGCACGACCATCGGCCCGATCCGCGAGAACCCCCGGACCCGGGCGTTCCTGCAGGACGTGATGCGCGAGGTGGTCGCGGTCGGGCTCGCCCACGGCGTCGACCTTCCGGCCGACCAGGTCGAGCGGGCGATGGAGCGCGCGGACACCGTCTCGCCGCAGATGACCTCGTCGATGCACCACGACCTGGATCGCGGCAACCGGCTGGAGGTGCGCTGGCTGGCCGGCAGCGTGGTCCGACTGGGGGCCGAGCGGGGCGTCCCGACGCCGATGAACCGGGCGATCGCCGACATCCTCGAACTGCACGCCGACGGCCGGCGCGACTGATCCGGGGCGGGCCCTCGCGGCCGGACGAACGCCGACGTCCGCGGCGTCGCGGGGCGACGGCGGAGCCTGCACGCCCCCGATCGGGGGCGCGGCGGTCACGAACGGTCGGTCGGCGCCTGGCGGCGGCACGACGCTGGGGAACCCGGAACGACACGACGAGCGAGGCGATCCACGGATCGGCGGCCCGGGGCCGCCCTCCCGGCCGCACGGGCCGCGGGATCGCGGCACCGGCGCGCGCGTCGGCACGCCGCGGCCGAGCGGCACGACCGCGACCGTCGGTCGATCCTCGCCGACAGGCGATTCATGTGACGAATGACCGCGGCCGTCTGGCGGCGCGGTCGGAGCGGGCTTGCGGAGCGGGACGGCCGCCGTGCCATCGGGCGGCGGACGTTCCGGCGGATCGGTCGGCGCGGCAGGTCTGCGAGCGCTGGCTTCGGCGATGAGCCGCATGGCTGAGCGTTCCGAGACAAATCCCGCGAGCCCGATACTCGGTCCGGCATGCGTGTCCACATCGTGTCGGACCGATGCCTTGCCCGAGGGCGAGCGCACGCCTGCACCGGTCGCGACGTCGACGCGGCCCGTCGGCGACGGATCGTCGACGGTCGTGCGGATCGCTCCCGGTCCCTCCCGCGACCGCGGCCCGACGTGCAGCCGCGGACCCGGTTCGGCCACCGCGACGACGATCCGACCCCGAGGTCGGGCCGCCGCCTTCGGCTGGCCGTCGACAGCCCCTGCCGCAGGCCGTCGACCGGCGCCGACCGGTCCGGCCCGCGATGCGGTCCGATCGGTCGACGCGCCGACGCCGGGCGGCGTCGGCACGGAGAGGGCGCTTGCTCCGCCTGAAGCATCCCAGCGGCCCGCCGGCATCGCGCCCCCGACGCGGGACGCGGAGGACCCGCTGCCCGAGGGAGCGGCCGCGGCCGCGTCCATCGCCATCGGCTCCACGGCCGGTCCGGACCCGCCGTCCGGGGCCCCGGCCGCCGCGATCGCCCACACGATCGCACCGACCCGCCCCGAACCGTCGTCGTCCGGCCCGCCCGCGGCCGCCTCGGCGACCGCCCGTCCCGCACCCGCGACGATGCCCGCGAGCAGGAGGACGGCCGTCGCCGCCCACCGCGCCACGCGCATCGCCGGAATCCGGAGGGATGTCATCCGGACAGGCTAAGTCGCGTAGGGCTTTTCCGACAGGCGACCGCTCGAACGGGGCGATGAACGGAAAAAAAGGGGCCGCCGCCGGCCCCTTTTCGTGCGATCCGCGTCACGCGGACCGCCCGGCTCCTCAGGAGCGGCTCAGACCGGGACCATCGGCACCACCGGCACGGCGGGTGTCGCGCCCGGCCGCAGCGGCGCCCAGCACCCGTGGGCGTCCAGCAGCGGCCGCAGCCGCTCGAGCGCCGGCGCCGGTACCCGCGCGAGCCCGTCGCGCAGCCAGCCCAGGCAGGACTCGCGATAGGCGTGCGGCGTGCCGACCCAGGTCTCGCCGTCGAGGTCCAGCTCGTAGCGATCGAGCCCGGACTGCCGCGCGGTCGCGTTCGCGACCAGCACCGGCAGGTGGTATCGGCCGGCGAGCGCGAGCAGCGCGTGCACCGCATCGCCCCAGTCGTCCGGCGCGGCCCACTCGCCGTCGATCCCGGACACGTCGTCCATCGTCTGGACCCACTGGTAGCAGCGCACCGCGTCGGCCCGCATCAGCGCCGCGGCGGACGGGTCGATCGCGCACTGCGACAGCTGCCCGTACAGGCCGAAGTCCGCCAGCGACGGGCGCGAGCCCAGCAGGAAGAGGCGGGTCTGCAGCATCGTCTCGATCGCCGCCCGCACGCCCGCGTAGACCCGGGCCAGCACCCGCCGGTTGCCCTCGCCCGGGACCGCGCGGGCGCGGTTCGCGATCTGGCGCTCGGTGAAGCGCTCGACGATCGCGTCGATCGACGCGTCCGGCACCGGCGACATCCAGCCCGACATCTGCCGCCGCGCGCAGAAGGCCCGGTCGACCGGGCCGCTCCAGCTCGAAGGCGAGCCCGGGCCGCCGAGCAGGCGGTAGCGTTCGGTCACTGTCGTCTCCCTCGCACGGGCCGCGGCGTCGCGTGCGCCGTCCCGCTCCGGGCCGATCGGTCCGCAGTGTACGGACCGCGCGGGTCGTGCCGTGCCGGAAAGACGAAGGGGGCCGTCGCCGGCCCCCTTCGCGCCGCGGCCCCGCGTCAGCCGACGCGGGGCGCGGGAATCACTTCGCGTCGGCCGCGAAGATGTCCTTCTTGTGGTTCTCGGGCACCACCAGCGCGCCGATCACGACCGTGCCGAGCGCGATCACGATCGGGTACCAGAGGCCGTAGTACGGGTCGCCGGTCTGCGCGATCATCGCGAACGCGGTGGCCGGCATCAGACCGCCGAACCAGCCGTTGCCGATGTGATACGGCAGCGACATCCCGGTGTAGCGGATGCGGGTCGGGAACAGCTCGACCAGCGCGGCCGCGATCGGGCCGTAGACCATCGTGACCAGCAGCACGAGGTAGGTCAGGATCAGCACCAGCGGGAAGGCCTGCCCGTTGAAGATGTCGAAGAAGCCGTTCAGCTTCACGATGCCGGCGGCGGGCTTGCCGGGCGCCGGGTAGCCGGCGGCGGCGAGCGCCTCGTTCACCGACTTCGTGAACGCCGCGGGCGTGGCCTTGACGGCATCACCCTGCAGCTTCGACATCTCGTACGAGACGATCTCGGTCTCGCCGATCTTGACCTTCGCGGGGAAGGTCCCCGGCGCGTACTGCACCGAGTAGTTGACCGAGCTGCGCGCCAGCAGCGCCTTGGTCACGTCGCACGAGCTGGTGAACTTCGCGGTGCCCGTCGGGTTGAACTGGAACGAGCAGTCGCCCGGGTCCGCCAGCACGGTGACCTTGGTGTTCTGCTGCGCGGCGTTCAGCGTCGGGTTCGCGATCGCGGTGATCGCCTTGAACACCGGGAAGTAGGTGACCGCGGCCAGCAGGCAGCCGGCGAGGATGATCTTCTTGCGGCCGATGCGGTCCGACAGGCTGCCGAAGAACAGGAAGCCGCCGGTGCCCAGGATCAGCGCCCAGGCGATCAGCACGTTCGCCGAGAACATGTCGACGCGCAGGATCGTCTGCAGGAAGAACAGCGCGTAGAACTGGCCGGTGTACCAGACCACCGCCTGGCCGGCGACGAGGCCGAACAGCGCGATCAGCGCGAACTTGCCGTTCTTCCAGTTGCCGAAGGCCTCGGACAGCGGCGCCTTCGACTGCGTGCCCTCCGACTTCATCTTCTTGAACGCCGGCGACTCCTCCATCTGCAGCCGGATCCACAGCGAGATGCCGAGCAGGAAGATCGACAGCAGGAACGGGATCCGCCAGCCCCACTCGGCGAAGTCCTTCTCGCCGACGATGGTCCGGACCGACAGGATCACCATCAGGCTCAGCAGCAGGCCGAGCGTGGCGGTGGTCTGGATCCAGCTGGTGAAGAAGCCGCGACGCCCGTTGGGCGCGTGCTCGGCCACGTAGACCACCGCACCGCCGTACTCGCCGCCGAGCGCCAGGCCCTGCAGCATCCGCAGCGCGATCAGCGTCACCGGCGCGAGCCAGCCGATCGTCTCGTAGCCGGGCAGCAGGCCGACCACGAAGGTCGAGACGCCCATGATCAGGATCGTCATCAGGAAGGTGTACTTCCGGCCGACGAGGTCGCCCAGGCGACCGAACACCAGCGCGCCGAACGGCCGCACCAGGAAGCCGGCCGCGAAGGCCAGCAGCGCGAACACGTTCCGGGTGGCCTCGGGGAACGACGAGAAGAACTGCGCGCCGATGATCGCGGCGAGCGAACCGTAGAGGTAGAAGTCGTACCACTCGAAGATCGTCCCGGCCGACGAGGCCAGGATGACCCGCTTCTCCTCGCGGGTCATGGGGCGCTTCCGTTCGTCGACGGAAGGCAGGGAAGGCGCTGCGGCGCTCATGGAGGCTCCTCGCTCAGATGGAGCCCGGACCGGGGGGACGTGAACGGGATCCGGGCGTGCGCGACCGATCGGGATGCCGGCCGTCGCGAGGGGCATGCTTGGCGGCGAGGCTTACGTGAAACTTATTCCCTCACTCGTCTAATGGATTTATCACGACAGGGGGTATCGGGCTGCCGCGGCGCGCGGTGCCCGTCGGGCGTCAGGCGTCAGGCGTCAGACGTCACGCGTCGGGCCGGTATCCGATCGACCGGAGCACGCCGCCGACCGTCTCGTGGTCCGCCGCGACCGACCGGGCGAGCTCCTCCGGCGGCCGCGCGCGGGCGGCGCTCAGGCCGACCTCGCGCATCCGCTGCCGGACGTCGTCGCGGCCGAGCCAGCGAGCGGCTTCCGCGTGCATCCGCCGGACCACCGCGTCGGGCACCTGCGGCGCGCACCAGAGCCCGATCCAGGTCGAGGCCTGGAGCGTGGGGAAGCCCAGCTCGGCGAAGGTCGGCAGCTCGGGCAGCAGGTCGGAGCGTTCGGGGGCGGCCATCGCGTAGGCCCGCAGGCGGTTGTCGCGCAGCTGCGCGAGCACGTTGCCCACGCTGTTGAACATCAGCGGCACCGTGCCGGCCAGCAGGTCCTGCATCGCGGGCGGCGAGCCGCGGTAGCCGACATGGGTCAGCGACACGTTGGCCGCCTTGGCGAGCTGCACGCCCAGGATGTGCGACAGCGTGCCCGGGCTGTACGACGCGTAGGACGCGCCCTGGGGCTGTCGCCGCACCCAGTCGAGCAGCTCGGGCAGCGTGCGGGCCGGCACCGAGGGATGCGAGACCAGCAGCAGCGAGCCGACGCTGACGTCGACGACCGGGCGGATGTCCTTCAGCGGGTCCACCGGGAACTTCACCGAATGCGGCACCTCGGTCATCGCGCCGTTGACCGCGACCAGGAACGCGTGGCCGTCGGCCGGCGCGCGCAGCACCTCCATCAGGCCGATCGTGCCCGAGCCGCCGGCCTTGTTCTCGACCACCACCGGCCGGCCGAGCGCGGGCGACACGCCCTCGCCGAGCAGGCGGGCGACCACGTCCGCGGTGCCGCCGGGCGGCGCGTTGACCACGAAGCGGATCGGCCGTTCGGGCCAGGACTGGGCGCGCAGGCCGGGCGCGGCCGCGAGGAGCGCGCCGCCGCCGAGCGCGGCGAGCGTGCG
>JBAXJZ010000111.1:0-9823 GCA_037137595.1 Burkholderiales bacterium
GTCGGACAGGATGTCGCCGAACATGTTGCCGGTGACGATCACGTCGAACTGCTTCGGATTGCGGACCAGCTGCATCGCCGCGTTGTCGACGTACATGTGCGAGAGCTCGACGTCGGCGAAGTCCTTGTGGACCTCCGTCACCACGTCGCGCCACAGCTGCGTGGTCTCCAGCACGTTGGCCTTGTCGACCGAGCACACGCGCTTCGAGCGCTTGCGGGCGGCCTCGAACGCGGTCACCGCGATCCGGCGGATCTCCGGCTCGCTGTAGCGCATCGTGTCGAAGCCCTCGCGCTCGCCGCGCTCGTTGGTGCGGATGCCGCGCGGCTGACCGAAGTAGATGTCGCCGGTCAGCTCGCGCAGGATCAGGATGTCCAGGCCCGCGACCACCTCGGGCTTGAGCGAGGACGCGTGCGCGAGCTCGGGGTAGACGAGCGCCGGGCGCAGGTTGGCGAACAGGTCGAAGTGCTTGCGCAGCCGCAGCAGGCCCTGCTCGGGACGCTGGGCGCGCGGCAGCGTGTCGTACTTCGGGCCGCCGACGGCGCCGAAGAGGATGGCGTCCGAGGCCTCGCACAGCTTCAGGGTGTCGGCCGGCAGCGGGTCGCCGGCGGCGTCGTAGCCGGCACCGCCCACGGGCGCGCTCGCCATCTGGATGCCCAGGCCCAGTGCCTCGATGACGCGCACCGCCTGCGCGGTGATCTCCGGGCCGATGCCGTCGCCGGCGAGCACCGCGATCTTCTTGCTCATGGGGGTCCTCTCGGTTCTTCTGAAGGTCGGGCGCCGCGGCGGGTCGGGGACCCGGCGCGGCGCGGGATTCGGAGGGCGCCCGCCGTCGGGCGCCCGGGGCTCAGGCGGTCAGCTGCTTGCCGAGCCAGGGCTGCTCGGCGAGACGGCGCGCCTCGTACTCGCGGATCTTGTCGGCGTGCCGCAGCACCAGGCCGATGTCGTCCCAGCCGTTGAGCAGGCAGTCCTTGCGGAACGGGTCGAGCTCGAACGCATAGGCGAGCGAGCCGTCGACGCTGCGCACCACCTGCGCCGGCAGGTCGATCACCAGCTCGAAGCCGGGAAAGGCCGCGACCTCGTGGAACAGCCGGTCGACCTCGGACTCCTTCAGGACGACCGGCAGCAGGCCGTTCTTGAAGCAGTTGTTGTGGAAGATGTCGGCGTAGCTCGGCGCCACGATCGTGCGGAAGCCGTAGTCCTGCAGTGCCCAGGGCGCATGCTCGCGCGACGAGCCGCAGCCGAAGTTCTTGCGCGCGATCAGCACCGAGGCGCCCTTGAAGCGCGGCTGGTTCAGCGCGAAGTCCGGGTTCAGCGGCCGCTTCGTGTTGTCCATGCCGGGCTCGCCCCGGTCGAGGTAGCGCCACTCGTCGAACGCGTTCGGGCCGAAGCCGGTCCGCTTGATCGACTTCAGGAACTGCTTCGGGATGATCGCGTCGGTGTCGACGTTCGCGCGGTCGAGCGGGGCGACCAGGCCGCGGTGCACGGTGAACTTGTCCATGGCTCGGATCCTCAGAGACGACGCACGTCGACGAAGTGGCCGAACACGCCCGCGGCCGCGGCCATCGCCGGGCTCACCAGGTGCGTGCGGCCGCCGGCGCCCTGCCGCCCCTCGAAGTTGCGGTTGCTGGTGCTCGCGCAGCGCTCGCCCGGCTCCAGCTTGTCGGCGTTCATCGCCAGGCACATCGAGCAGCCGGGCTCGCGCCATTCGAAGCCGGCGTCGCGGAAGATCCTGTCGAGCCCCTCGGCCTCGGCCTGCGCCTTCACCAGGCCCGAGCCCGGCACGACCATCGCGAGCTTGACGTTCTCGGCCTTGCGGCGGCCGCGCACGACGGCGGCGGCCTGCCGCAGGTCCTCGATGCGGGAGTTGGTGCACGAGCCGATGAAGACCTTGTCGATCCGCACCTCGGCGAGCGGGGTGTTCGGCGTCAGGCCCATGTACTGCAGCGCGCGCTCCATGCCCTCGCGGCGGACGGCGTCCTTCTCCTTGTCCGGATCGGGCACGCGGTCCTCGATCGACGCGACCATCTCGGGCGAGGTGCCCCAGGTCACGTGCGGCGTGAGGGTCGACGCGTCGATGCGGATCTCCGAGTCGAAGGTCGCGCCGTCGTCGGAGCGCAGCGTCTTCCAGTAGGCGACCGCGCGGTCCCAGTCGGCGCCGGTGGGCGACATCGGCCGGCCCTTCAGGTACTGCAGCGTGACGTCGTCGACGGCGACCATGCCCGAGCGCGCGCCGGCCTCGATCGCCATGTTGCAGACCGTCATCCGGCCTTCCATGCTCAGCGAGCGGATGGTGCTGCCGGCGAACTCGATCGCGTAGCCGGTGCCGCCGGCGGTGCCGATGCGGCCGATGATCGCGAGGACCACGTCCTTCGCGGTGACGCCGCGCGGCAGCGGGCCGTCGACCGTGACCCGCATCGACTTCATCTTCTTCGCGGTCAGGCACTGGGTGGCCAGCGTGAGTTCGACCTCCGAGGTGCCGATGCCGAACGCCAGGCAGGCGAACGCCCCGTGCGTGGAGGTGTGCGAGTCGCCGCAGACCACGGTCATGCCCGGCAGCGTCGCGCCCTGCTCCGGCCCGATCACGTGGACGATGCCCTGGCGGCGGTCGGAGATGTCGAAGTACGGGATGCCCTGCTCGCGCGCGTTCGCGTCGAGGGTCTCGACCTGCAGCCGCGCGATCGGGTCGGCGATGCCGGCCTTGCGGTCGGTGGTCGGCACGTTGTGGTCGACCACCGCGAGGTTGGCCGAGATCCGCCACGGCTTGCGACCGGCGAGCTTCAGCCCCTCGAAGGCCTGCGGACTGGTGACCTCGTGGACCAGGTGCCGGTCGATGTAGATCAGGCAGGTGCCGTCGTCTTCCTGGTGGACGACGTGGGCGTCCCAGAGCTTGTCGTAGAGCGTGCGGGCGTGCATGGCGGGGGCGCGGGGTGCGTAACCTCGGGATTATGCCACCCCCGCCGGCGGGCCGGCCGGTCCGACCCCCGGCCCGCGAGCCTGCCCTGCCCCGCTCCGGCCCTACTTCTTCGCCTGCTCGTACAGCGGCATCACGCGGGCGGCGTAGACCGCCAGGTCCGCCTGCCGCGACTCCGCCGACGGGTGCGTGCTCATCCACTGCGGCGGCGCGTTGCCGCCGCCCTGCTTCGCCATCTTCTGCCAGAGCGCGATCGCCGCGCGCGGGTCGTAGCCGGATCGCGCGGCGAGCTCGACGCCGATGCGATCGGCCTCGGTCTCGTGGGCGCGGCTGTTCGGCATGCCGACGGCGTAGGTGTAGGCGGTCTGCCCGAGGTCCGCGCCGAGCTGGCCGGCGCCGAGCAGCGCCGAGCCGACCAGGATCACCGCGCTCGCCGCCTGCCGTTCGCTCGCCCGCTCGCGGGCGTGTTCGCGCAGCGCGTGGGCGATCTCGTGGCCCATGATCGCGGCGATCTCGTCGTCGGTGAGGTTCAGCTTGGTGATGATCCCGCTGTAGAAGGCGATCTTGCCGCCGGGCATGCACCACGCGTTCAGCTGGTCGGACTGCAGGACGTTGACCTCCCACTTCCAGGTCGGCGCGTCGGGCCGGAAGGCGCCGGTGTGGGGGATCATCCGCTGCGCGATCGCCTGCACCCGGCGCGTCATCGCCGGGTCGGCGTTGAGCGCCCCCTTCTGGCGTGCCTGGCCCAGCAGCTGCGAATAGGCCTGCTCGGAGCCCTTGCGCAGGTCGGCCTCGGACACGAAGGCCGACATGTTCTGCTTGCGGTCGATGCCGACCGCGCCGGCCGAGGTGGTCTGCACCGACTGGCAGCCGGCCGACAGCGCGACGAGCGCGGTCGCCGCCCAGGCCGCCGCTCGGCGGCACATGTTCCGCTCGGGGGTCATCGGGAACGTCTCCATGCTTCCGGGGTGGGCAGCTTAGCGCAGGACGCCGGCGCCGATCATCCGTGACCGGCCGCGCCGCGCGGGCGGGCCGTCTCCAGCCGCGCAGCCACCGCCACCGCGAGCGCGCCGAGCAGCCCCGCCGCCGCCGACCCGGCGAAGACCGCCGACGGCGACACCGCCTCCCACAGCCAGCCCGAGGCGAGCCCGCCGAGCGAGCCGCCGAGCCCGTAGGCGACCACGACGAAGGCGGCCTGCGCACGCGCCTGCTGCGCGGGTTCGAACCAGCGGTGCAGCACCGCCATCGACGCGCTGTGGTGCAGCCCGAAGGTGACCGCGTGCATCAGCTGGGTGAGCAGCAGGATCCACAGGACCCCGCCCGAGGCCGCGACCAGGGCGAAGCGCAGGCCGCAGACCAGGAAGCTGACGGCGAGCAGGCGCATCGGCGCGGCGCGGTCGAACAGGCGCCGCTGCACGGTGAAGAGCACGATCTCCGCGATCACGCCCACGCCCCAGATCAACCCGATCGCGCTGGTGCCGTAGCCGTGACGCTCCAGGAAGAGCGAGAAGAACGCGTACAGGCCCGCGTGCGCGAAGACCATCAGGAAGGCCGACGCGAGGAAGGCGAGGACGGCGGGCTCGCGCAGCCGCTCGCGCAGCGACGCGCCGCCTGCCGCGCGCGGCGCGGGCGGCGGCGGCTCGGGCAGAGAGAAGGTGACCGCGGCGAGCGCGGCCATCGCGACGGCGAGCAGCCAGGGCAGCGCGGCCAGGCCCAGCGCCTCCAGCAGCGGGCCGCCGGCGACCACGGTGGCGATGAAGCCGACCGAGCCCCACAGCCGCATCCGGCCGTAGCGGCCGGCGTCGCCGCGCGCGACCTCGAGCGCGAGGGCCTCGCCGATCGGACCCTGCGCGGCGGTCAGGAAGGACAGCAGCAGGATCGCGACGCCATACTCCAGCGGGCGGCTCGCGACCGGCAGCGCGACGAGCACGAGCAGCGCGCCGACGGCGCTCGTGCGCAGCAGCCGCACCCGACGCCCGTCGCGGTCGGCGAGCCAGCCCCAGAACGGCGGCGCGACGATCCGCAGCACCTGCGGCAGCGCCATCAGCACCGCGATCTCGGCGATCGACAGGCCGCGTGCGTCGAGCCACAGGCTCAGGTAGGGCGAGAAGATCCCGACGTAGGCGAAGTAGGCCGCATAGAGGGCCCGGACACCGCCGGGCCCGATCGGCGTGCCGCGCCCCGCGGGCGCCCCGCCCGGCCGGTCGGCGTCGGGCGGCGCGGGCGCGCTCAGCGGACCGAGCCCGGGATCCGCGGCGTGGCGATCGACACGTCGCCGCACTGCGCGCGGTGCCGCAGCGCGTGGTCCATCAGCACCAGCAGCAGCATCGCCTCGGCGATGGGGGTCGCGCGGATGCCGACGCAGGGGTCGTGGCGGCCGAGCGTCTGGACCTCGGTCGGCGCGCCGTCGACATCGATCGACCGGCGCATCGTGCGGATGCTGGAGGTGGGCTTGATCGCGATCGAGACGGTGATCGGCTGGCCGGTGGAGATCCCGCCGAGCACGCCGCCGGCGTGGTTCGTGACGAAGCCCTCGGGGGTGAGCTCGTCGCCGTGTTCGCTGCCGCGCTGCGCGATCGACGCGAAGCCGGCGCCGATCTCCACGCCCTTGACCGCGTTGATGCCCATCATCGCGTGGGCGATGTCGGCGTCGAGCCTGTCGAAGAGCGGCTCGCCCAGCCCCACGGGCACGCCGGTGGCCTCGACGTCGATGCGGGCGCCCACCGAGTCGCCGGCGCGTCGCAGCTCGTCCATGTAGGCCTCGAGCCGCGGCACCACCTCGGCGTCGGCCGCGAAGAAGGGGTTGAGCGGCACCTGCGTCCAGTCGGTGAGCGGCACCGGGACATCGCCCAGCTGGCTCATCCGGCCGCGCACCTCGGTGCCGTGCGTCTGGCGCAGCCACTTGCGCGCGATGGCGGCCGCGGCCACCACCGGCGCGGTCAGGCGGGCCGAGGACCGGCCGCCGCCACGCGGGTCGCGGACGCCGTACTTGTGCAGGTAGGTGTAGTCGGCGTGGCCCGGGCGGAAGGTCCGCGCGATCGCCGAATAGTCCTTGCTGCGCGGGTCCTCGTTGCGGATCAGCAGCGCTATCGGAGTGCCGGTGGTCACGCCCTCGTGGACGCCGGACAGGATCTCGACCCGGTCGGGCTCCTGGCGCTGCGTGACGTGGCGGGAGGTGCCGGGACGCCGGCGGTCGAGGTCGGGCTGCAGGTCCGACTCGGCGAGCGCGAGGCCGGGCGGGCAGCCGTCCACCACGCAGCCGATCGCCGGTCCGTGCGACTCGCCGAACGAGGTGACGGTGAACAGGTGCCCCAGGCTGTTGCCGGACATGGCGCTATGCTTGCCGATTCTGTTGGAAACTCCGCATTTTAGCCGCAACCCCTGAGGAGACCCTCCCAGATGGATCCCCGCCTTCCCGGCCGTCGCCGACTCGTGCTCGCCGCCGCGGCCGCCAGTGCCGCCGGCACGCTGCCCGCCACCGCCTTCGCGCAGGCCTATCCGTCCGCCCGCCCGGTCCGCCTCATCGTGCCGTTCGCACCCGGCGGCACGACCGACATCATCGCCCGCGTGGTGTCCGACAAGCTCCGCGAGAACCTCGGCCAGTCCGTGGTCGTCGAGAACAAGGCGGGCGCGGGCGGCGCGATCGGCGCGATGGAAGTGGTCCGCGCCCCGGCCGACGGCTACGTGATCGGCATGGGCACGGTCTCGACGACCGCGGCCAACCCGGCCATCAACCCGAAGGTCGGCTACGACCCGAACAGCGACTTCACGCCGATCACCAATCTCGCCGCGACCCCGAACGTGATCGCGGTCCACCCGTCGTTCCCGGCCAAGGACTTCAAGGCCTTCGTCGAGGAGATCCGCCGCAACCCGGGCAAGTACTCGTACGGCAGCTCCGGCACGGGCGGCATCGGCCACCTGCAGACCGAGCTGTTCAAGTCGCTGACCAAGACCTTCATGACCCACATCCCCTACCGGGGCGCGGGTCCGGCGCTGGCCGACGTGGTCGCCGGCCAGGTGCCGATCATCTTCGACAACCTGCCCTCGGCCCTGCCCTTCATCAAGGACGGCAAGCTGATCCCGATCGTGCTGGCCGCGCCCGAGCGGCTCTCGATCGTGCCCGGCGTGCCGACCTTCAAGGACGTGGGGCTCGAGCCGGTGAACCGGATGGCGTACTACGGGCTCGTCGGCCCGAAGGGCCTGCCGCAGCCGGTGGTCGAGCGGCTGTTCACCGCCGCGAAGAAGACCCTCGAGGATCCGGCCGTCGCCAAGCGGATCGCGGACACCGGCTCGCTGGTGATCGGCAACACGCCGCAGGAGTTCGCCCGGCAGATCGCCGCGGAGTTCGAGGTCTACAAGAAGGTCGTGGCCGAGCAGAAGCTGAAGCTCGACGCATGAGCGGCCGCCTCGAGGACTTCGACGCGTCGCCCTGGATCGGCCGCCGCGCGAGCACGCGCGTCCGGGCGGTCCGCGAGACGGTGGACATGCTCGAGCTCAGCCTCGACCGGCGCGCGCCGGCCGACGGCGAGCCGATCGCGCCGCTGCGCCACTGGCTGTGGCTGTTCGCCCCGCCGGTGGCGCCCACCGCCACCCTCGGCGAGGACGGCCACCTGCCCAAGGGCGACCTGATCCCGGACTGGCCGCTGCCACGGCGGATGTGGGCGTCGAGCGACGTCCGCTTCCTCGAGCCCGTGCCGCCCGACACCGTGCTCGACCGCCAGACGACGGTCGAGTCGGTGACGGTCAAGCCGGGGCGCAGCGGCACGCTGGGCTTCGTGGTCCAGCGCCACCGCTGGCTGCTGCCCGACGGCCGCTGCGCGATCGACGACGCACAGACCGCGGTCTACCGCGAGGCGGTGCCGCCCGGGGCGCCCGCGGGCGCCGGGGCCTCGGCCGCGGCGCCTCCGCCGGCGGAGGTGCCGCCGGCCGACTGGGAGGTCGAGCACCGGCCGGACGCGGTGCTGCTGTTCCGCTACAGCGCGTTGTCGTTCAACTCGCACCGCATCCACTACGACCTGCCGTACGTGACCGGCGTCGAGGGCTATCCGGGGCTGGTGGTGCACGGGCCGCTGATGGCCACGCTGATGCTCGACGCGTTCCGCGACGCGCATCCGGGGTCGACGGTGCGGCGCTTCACCTTCCGCGCGCTGGCGCCGGCCTTCTCGGGCGCGGCGATCCGCTGCGGCGGACGGGCGCTCGGGCCCGGGCGCGCACGTGTGTGGGTGCGCGACGCGGCCGGGCGCGAGCACGTCGCGGGCGAGGTCGAGTTCGACTGACCCTCGAAGGCACCCGGCCCCGCTGAGTGCGGCGCCGGGTGCAGCGTGCCGGCCCTGCGGACCGTCGCGTCAGCCGCGCAGCCGAGCCAGCACCGTCTCGCGCGGCAGCAGCGCGAGCATCGCGTCGACCGACGGGGTCTGCGCGCGGCCGAAGACCTTGAGCCGCACCGGCACCGCGAGCTGCGGCATCTTCACCCCGTGTGCGCCGAGCGTCTCCTTGATCGCCGCGGCGATCCCGGCTTTCGTCCATTCGCAGGCCGCGAGCCGGTCCGCGAGCCCCGCGATGGCGGGCGCCGCTTCGGGCTTGAGCTGCGCGGCCAGCTCGTCGGCGAGCGCCGGGTTCGCATGCGCGGGCTCGATCCAGAGCATCTCGGCGAGGTCGGCGAGTTCCTCGAGCGTCTGCGCGCGGTCCTTGAAGAGCGCGCAGGCGGCCGCGAGGTCCGGCGCGCCGGGGGCATCCACCGCCACGCCGCGCGCACGCAGCCGGGCGCGTGCGTGCTCGGCGAGCGTCGCGTCCGGCAGCGCCTTCATGTAGTGCGCGTTCAGCCACTTCAGCTTGTCGACGTCGAACTGCGACGGCGAGTGCGACAGGTGCGAGCCGTCGAACCAGGCGACGAGCTGCTCGCGCGAGAAGATCTCGTCGTCACCGTGCGACCAGCCGAGCCGCGACAGGTAGTTGATCACCGCCTCCGGCAGGAAGCCGTCGGTGTCGTACTGCGTCACCGAGACCGCGCCGTGCCGCTTCGACAGCTTCTGGCCGTCGGGGCCGTGGATCATCGGCACGTGGCCGTAGCGCGGCAGCGTGGCGCCGAGCGCGCGCAGCACGTTGATCTGCCGCGGCGTGTTGTTGACGTGGTCGTCGCCGCGGATCACGTGGGTGATCCGCATGTCCCAGTCGTCGACCACCACGCAGAAGTTGTAGGTGGGCGTGCCGTCGGAGCGCGCGATGATGAAGTCGTCGAGCTCGGTGTTCGAGAACGAGATCGGGCCCTTGACCAGATCGTCCCAGGCGGTGGCGCCGTCGTCCGGATTGCGGAAACGGACGACGGGCTTCGCGTCGGCGGGCGGCACGAGGCCGAGCCGTGCCCGGTTCTCCGGCCGCCAGCGGCCGTCGTAGCGCGGCTTCTCGCCGCGGGCGCGCTGCGCCTCGCGCATCGCGTCGAGTTCGGCGGGCGTGGACCAGCAGTGGTAGGCCGTGCCGGCCTCGAGCATCTGCGCGATCACCTCGCGGTACCGGTCCATCCGGCGCATCTGGTAGAACGGCCCCTCGTCGTGCGCGAGGCCGAGCCAGGCCATGCCGTCGAGGATCGCCTGCACCGCCTCGGGCGTGGAGCGCTCGACGTCGGTGTCCTCGATCCTCAGGATGAAGGTGCCGCCGTGATGCCGCGCGAACGCCCACGAGAACAGCGCGGTGCGGGCGCCGCCGATGTGCAGGAAGCCGGTGGGCGACGGGGCGAAGCGGGTGCGGACGGGGGCGTCTGACATGGTCGGGCGGTGTGGGGCGTGGGCGGCCGGGGCGGCGGGGCCGGAGACGCCCGGGCGGCGGGCGGCTCGGCGGGCGTGGGCGACGCGTCGCGGCGTGCCGTGTTGCAGGCCGGACGGCGGCGGGGCCGGAAAGCCGCGATTCTAGTCGATC
>JBAXJZ010000112.1:0-9817 GCA_037137595.1 Burkholderiales bacterium
GTCCGCCCCTGGGTCCGCGGGCTGCGCCTCGCCGGCCTCGCGCTGGTGTGGTCGCTGGGTGCGCAATTCACGGTCGCCGTGGGCGATGCGCTCTATTCGACCACGCTGCCGGCGCTGCGACCGTGGCACACGGTGGTGCCGGAGCACGAGTTCGAGGCGGACCAGGCGGGCGGCGGCTACGGCTGGAACGACTGGCTCGCGCAGGAGGCGCGCCTGTTCGACGAGGTGCGGGCGCTGCGCGCGGTGCGTCACGATCCGGCCGCCGACGGCACGATCAGCCGCTACGCGCCCGACGGCGGTCCCTACGCGGCGCGCCTCGCGCAGGACTGGAACCGGACCTTCGTGCGCCGCGCGCCGGACGAGCGGGCGGTGGCGCTGCTGCTGCACGGGCTGTCCGACTCGCCGTACTCGATGCGCGGCCTCGCGGAGGCCCTGCACGCGCGCGGCGTGACCGTCTACGGCCTGCGCCTGCCCGGCCATGGCACGCTGCCCTCGGGGCTGGACGCCGCCTCATGGCGGGATTGGCTGGCCGCGGTGGAGATCGCGGTCCGCCACGTGCGGCGCGAGCATCCGGACACGCCGTTCTTCATCGCCGGCTACTCCACCGGTGCCACGCTGGCGCTGAAGTTCTCGGCCGACGCCGTGGGCCGCGGTCGCCTCGACCTGCTGCCCAGGCGGCTGCTGCTGATGTCGCCGGCGCTCGGCGTCTCGCCGTTCGCGCCGCTGGCCAACGTGCAGCGGCTGGTGAGCCGCTGGGGCATCGCGCCTAAGGCGCGCTGGGCCGACGTCGGTCTGGAGATCGACCCGTTCAAGTACACGTCGTTCGCGAAGAACGCCGGGGCTCAGATCGCCTCGCTGATCCGCGCGCTGCTCGACCAGCTGGAGCGGATGGACCGCGACGGCTCGATCGGGCGGCTGCCGCCGGTCACCAGCTTCCAGTCGATGGTCGACGCGACCGTCAGCACCTCGGATCTCGCCGGCCGCTTCTACGGGCTGCTGCGCGGCGGCACCAGCGAGCTGGTGCTCTTCGACCTGAACCGCCGGGCCGACGTCGCGCCGCTGCTCGCGTTCTCGCCCAAGGCGGTGCTCGCGGCCTTCGAGCGCGCGCCGCGACGCGACTACCGGCTCACCGTGCTGGGCAACGACGACGGCGCGCCGACGCTGACGGAACGGAGCTGGGCGCCGGGGGCGACACGGCCGACGGAGCGCCCGCTGTCGCTCGCCTGGCCGGAGGACGTCTATTCGCTGTCGCACGTAGCGATGCCGTTCCCGCCGGACGACCCCCTGTACGGGCTGCGCCCGGGGCGGGGCGCGGACGGGCTGCCGTCGCTCGGCGCGCTCGCCTGGCGCGGCGAACGGGGCGCGCTCGCGATCGGCGCGGCCGACCAGCTCCGGCTGCGTTCGAATCCGTTCTTCGACGACATGGTCGCGAGGATGTCGGCGGCCATCGACGCCGACCTCGCGGCGCGCTGAAAAGCGGGTCGCGGCGAGCGGCCCGCGTGCTCGGAAGCGCATCGCAGCGTGGGTTCCGTGCCGAATCGCAACGACTTGCCAACTTAGTCTCACCCGTTCGGGTCGGCTGATCACACACTTGCCGTCGGAGGTTCACCGCGCCGGGGGGTGCGGGTCGATGCAGGGCCTCCGGTGGCGCTCTGAGGGTGTGCATGGTGGACAAGCGGATCGCGGTCGAGCAGTTCCTCAACGTCCCGCTCGGTGAAGAGCGCGGGTTCTCGTTCCGCCCGGGCCGTCGGTCGCTCGGCGTCCGGATCCTCCGCGGCCTGGGCGTGACCTTCGCGGTCCTGCTCGGGCTCGCGATCGTGGGCGGCTCGATCGCGCCGGTCGACGTCGCCGGGCATGCGGTGGAGCGGGCCCCGGCGGGCCCCGCGCCGACCCAGGCGACGCTGATGGAGGCGGCGCCGACGGTGACGCCCGCGAGGGCCTCGAGCCCGACCGTTCCGGCCGCGGACACCGTCCCGGCGGCGGTTTCGGCGCCGTCCGCGTCCGCCGCGGCCCAGGCCCGGCCCCAGTCGCCGTAACCTTCCCACCGGCCGAAAACCTGACACGGACCTGACCGGCGCCGGTCGCACCGGATCGACCGCCGATCGAGCCGACCTCCGGCGGCCGAAGCGCCTGCCGAACATCCCGGGACCCCCCCACTCGCCCCGGAGGCGATCCCATGGTCCCGTCGCGTCGTGCCGCACCGCTGCGTGCCGCTTCCCTCGCCGCCCTCGTCTCGGCCGCCCTGGCCGCCTGCGGCGGCTCGAGTCCGACCGCTTCCTCCGACGCCGCCTCGGCCGGCGGGTCCGCGAACGCGGCGTCAGCCGGCCTGTCGGGCACGGTCGCGGTCGGCGCGCCGATCACCGACGGCCTGCTGAAGGTCACCGATGCCGACGGGGTGGTGGTCGTCGAGGGCAAGGCGATCGACGCGGACGGCCGATACGAGGGCGTGATGCTCACCGGCAAGGCGCCCTGGACGCTGGAGGCCTGCGGCTACGCCGGCGAGCGCTGGACCTGCCTGCGCTCGGTCGTGCAGTCGGCCGGC
The DNA here is from genome assembly GCA_037137595.1 of Burkholderiales bacterium. Lineage (GTDB taxonomy): Bacteria > Pseudomonadota > Gammaproteobacteria > Burkholderiales > Burkholderiaceae_E > UBA4615. The sequence goes on from JBAXJZ010000112.1 coordinate 2,543, forward strand.
ACCGGCAACGTCACGCCGCTCACCGACGCGATGATCGCGCTCGCCGCCGAGGGCGGCACGCCCGGCGCGGGCCCGCTGCGCGAGGGTCTCGCCGCGCTGCTCGCCGACGCGGGCCTCCCGGCGGACTTCGATTTCGTGACCGGCGCGCTGTCGGCGGGCAGCCGCAGCGGCTACGACCGGCTGCTCGACGCGATCGGCGTCAACAAGGGCGAGGACGGTGCGCCGTTCGTCCAGATCCAGCCGCGTCTGGGCACGGGCAACCTCTACATCGAACGCGGCGGCGCGCCGCAGGGCCGCCTGGCGATGGACGCCGCCGCCGGCGCGCTGCCGCTCGCCGGGCTCGAGACGCTGTTCCGCGACCTGAGCGCCGCGATGACAGGCGCGTCGGCCTGCGCGTCGCCCGCCACGGGCATTCGCCGGTCGCTGTCCTCGACCGCCCGCATCGGCTTCGGCGACGGCGAGCCGGCCACCGGCCCGGACGCGGTCGCCGCGGCCATGTGCCAGATGTTCGACCAGGGCGAGGACGGCAACACCTCGATGTGGGGTTCGCGGCTGGTGAGCCCGACGCTGGGGCGCTGCGATTTCAGCGGCGCCACCCCCCTGTGCGGCGTGAGCTTCGCGCTGCGGGCGCCGGACGGGACCGTCAAGGCGCTGGGCTCCGGCATGGGCGTGACCTACGAGGGCGGCGCCTGGAAGTTCGCCGGCGCCCTGTTGCCGATCCCGATCCACGCCGCGGCCACCGTGCAGCGCGACCGTCGCGTCGACGGCCCGACGCCCGTCGACCAGTATTCGCGTGCGCTGCAGTTCGACATCAACGCGGTGCAGAACCTCTCGTGCGCGCGGGTCTCGCAGCGCGACGCCGCGGGCGACCCCGTCGTCGTCGGCTACTACAAGCGGCACGGCAGCGGCTCGGTGCGCCGGCTCTCGCTGTGGACCGTGGGCGGCATGTCGAACGCGGTGAGCCTGGATCCGGCCGTCGGCGCGACCCGCAGCAGCGACGACACCTGGATCATGCTGCCCGAGGGCGCCGACGGTGACGCGGTGATCCGCAACTTCTACCGCGGCGGGCGGACGGTGCGCATCGATCTCTACTCGGACGCGGGCTGCGCGACGCCGCTGGCGATCGACGGCCGCAGCGGCTTCGACGTCGACGTCGACGGCGTGCCGCCCGTGTGGGCGGCGATGCCCTCGCTGCCCTGGCCCGAGCTGACCTCGGCCTCGGTGACGACGCTGCGCGACTTCGCGCTCGGCGCGGGCGAGCAGGGCACGCTGTCGGTCTCGTGGTCGAATCCGCGCGGCAACGGCGGCTTCGACTCGGCCTCGGTCTGCAGCGATCGGGTCTGCGGCGACGGCTCGGCGGCCCGGGTCGGCGAGCGCTCGATGCGGCCGGGCTCGACCTCGGTGGCGGTGCCGGTCCGCACGACGGACGCGATGCCGGCAGGCGGCTTCCGCATGCTCTCTCTCTACGGCCGCTCGGGTGACGGCATGGGGATGCAGGCGAACCTGCTGAGCTGCCCGTCGACGCCGGCGGGCCAGCGCTGCCAGTGATCCAGGAGACGGCCCCGGCGCTCGGCGCACCGGGCCGCCGGACCGCGAACGGGGCGCTTCGGCGCCCCGTTTCGTCGATGGCGCCTCCGACACGAATCGAACGTGCGACCTGCCGCTTAGGAGGCGGCTGCTCTATCCACTGAGCTACGGAGGCGGGTGCCGCAAGGCGCCGCAGGATACAGCGTACGGTGCGCGCTGTCACAGCGGCGGTTTGCGCGGCACGGAGGCGAGTCGCAGAATGATCGCCGCCCGGACGCGAACCGACGCGGTGACCGAGGGCCGCCGGCGGGTCTTCGGGCCAGCGGCTTCCTCGACGGGCGAACAGGGGGCACGGTGGGACGGTCCGTCACGCGACGCGGGTTCCTCGAGGCCGGCGTCGCCGCGGGCTCGGCACTGGCCGTGGGCGGCTGCGCCATCTCGGGCTCCATGCCCGGCCCCCGGCTGATCGTCGATTCGCAGATGCACCTGTGGGGGCCCGATTCGGCGGCGCTCCCCTGGCTCCCGGGCGTGGCGCCGCAACTGCCCGAGCCGTTCACGATCGAGCGGGCGTTGCCGCTGATGGACGCGGCCGGTGTCGACCGTGCCGTCGTGGTGCCGCCGTCGTGGGTCGGCGACCGCAACGACTACGCGCTCGAGGCCGCACGCAGGCACCCCTCCCGTTTCGCGGTGATGGGCCGGTTCCCGCTCGACAGGCCGGACGCGGCGGCGCGGCTGGTCGGATGGCGGGCGCAACCCGGCATGCTGGGCGTGCGCGCGCTGTTCCTCGGACCCACGCAGCGCTGGCTGACCGACGGCACGGCGGACGGGTTCTGGCCGGCCGCGGAGCGCGCCGAACTGCCGGTGATGGTCCTGTCCGGCAGCGGGGCCGAGGCGTTCGGCCGGGTCGCCGAACGTCACCCGGGGCTGCAGATCATCATCGACCACATGGGCGTCACGCTGGCGGCCGTCCGTGCCGGCAGGACGATGGCCGTGATCGACGAGACGGTGCGCCTGGCGCGCTACCCGAACGTCTCCGTCAAGCTGTCGGCAGCGCCGAACCTCTCCGCCCAGCCCTATCCGTTCCCGGACTTCCGCGATCCCATCCGGCGGCTGTTCGACGCCTACGGCCCGCAGCGCTGCTACTGGGGAACCGACCTCACGAACGGATTCGACCGGGCCACCTACCGCCAGCGCGTCACGCACTTCACCGAGGCGCTGGACTTCCTGTCCGAGCGCGACAAGGACTGGGTCATGGGTCGCGCGCTGCTCGCGCGGCTGAAGTGGGTCTAGTCGGCCGCCCGGTTTCGCGGAACGCATCCGTCGCCGGCATGGCGCGGAGGCCGTCCGACCCGGCGTAAGCTGCGCCAAGCCGCCGGAGCCCCCCATGGAACGCATCGCCTTCACCCGAGCCACCGTCTTCGACAGCCTGCGCGGCGAGCTGCGCGCGAACGGCACGGTCGTCGTCGAGGGCGACCGGATCGCCGACGTGCTGTTCGACGCGACCCCGGTCGACGACGCGCGGATCGTGGACCTCGATGGCCGCACGCTGATGCCCGGGCTGATCGACGCGCACGTGCACGTGACCTCGACCGTGCCCGACTTCCTGAAGCTCGCGATGATGCCGGCCTCGCTGATCGCGGCGCAGTCCAAGGACATCCTCGAGGGCATGCTCGCGCGCGGCTTCACCACCGTGCGCGACGCGGCCGGGGCGGACCACGGCCTGGTCGAGGCGGTCGAGCGCGGGCACTTCCGCGGACCGCGCCTGCTGATCGCGGGCCAGGCCATCTCGCAGACCGGCGGGCACGGCGACGTGCGGCCGATCGGCGTGCGGCAGAACATCCTCTGCTCGTGCGCCGGGCTCGGCATGCTCGGCCGGATCGCCGACGGCGTCTCGGAGGTCCGCAAGGCCGCCCGCGAGCAGCTCCGCACCGGTTCGCACCAGATCAAGGTCATGGCGGGCGGCGGCGTGTCGAGCCCGACGGATCCCATCGACGGCACGCAGTACTCGATGGACGAGCTGCGCGCGATCGTCGAGGAGGCCGAGGCCGCGAACACCTACGTGATGGCCCACGCCTACTCGCCGCGCTCGATCGTGCGCGCGATGCAGGCGGGCATCCGCTCGATCGAGCACGGCAACCTGGTCGACGAGGTCTCGGCGAACGAGATGAAGCGGGCCGGCGCCTGGCTGGTGCCGACGCTGGTCACCTACGACTCGCTCGCGCGCGAGGGCGCGAAGCTCGGCTGGCCCGACGTGATGCTGCGCAAGCTCGATCGGGTGCGGGCGGCGGGCATCGAGTCGCTGCGGATCGCGAAGGCCGCCGGCGTGCCCATCGGCTTCGGCACCGACCTGCTCGGGCCGATGCACGACGACCAGAGCAACGAGTTCACGATCCGTGCCGCCGCGATGAGCGCGGTCGAGGTCCTGCAGAGCGCCACCTCGGTCAACGCGCGGCTCATCGGCCGCGAAGGCGAGCTCGGCGTGGTCGCGCGCGGCGCGCTCGCGGACCTGATCGTCGTCGACGGCGACCCCACGGCCGACCTCACGCTGCTGCAGGGGCAGGGTGCGCGGATGCCGGTGGTGATGCAGGGCGGCCGGTTCGTGCGCGACCGGCTCGCCTGACGGGCGCGCCGCGGGCCCGCGCGTTCAGCGGGCCGCGTTCGCCGTCGGCGCGGGCTCGTCGCCGAGTCCGCTCAGCGACATCAGCAGGCGCACCAGCTGCGCCTGACGCGTGCAGCCGGTCTTCAGGTAGACCGCCGCGAGATGGGTCTTCACGGTGTTCGCGCTGACGCCGAGCAGTTCTCCGACCTCCTTCACCGTGTCGGCGCGCAGATAGGCCTCCGCGACGCGCGACTCCGCTTCGGTCAGGCCGAACAGGTCGCGCAGCATGCCCCGCTCGAGGACCGGTTCGGTGGCCCGGTCGATCAGCGTGCCCAGTGCGATCGGCACCGGACCCGCGTCCGGCGAGCGGCTGCCCGCGACCGGCGACAGCGTGAGGATCAGCGACGGATGGCCGTGTTCGTCGGGGATCGCGATGATCTGCGTCTCCGACTCGGACCGCGCGGCGATGCGGGCGTGCGGCGCCACCGACGCCTCCCCGGACGCGGCGTCGGCGAAGCGCCGGAGAGCACGTTCGAGCCGCATCTGCGGCGCGGAGCGGCGGATCTGCAGCCGGCGACGTCCGCCGTGCGCGAACGGCGAGACGACCCAGTCCATGGCCGGGTGCCGATGCACCGTCCGCTGCGCGGCGGCGTTCGCGGCGAGCACGCAGCCGTCGCGATCGAGCAGCAGCAGACCCTGCTTCAGCGTGTCGACGGCGAGGGCGACGAACGAGCGGGTTCCGGCATCGGAGCCGGGAAAGGAGAAGGCATCGGTACGCGCGTCGAGCCGAGCGGTCATCGGGAGGGCCTCGTCATCTCGCCCGGCGCCGCTCGAGTCGGGCCGGATCCGTGGAAGGGCTGCCCAAGCAGTATCCGCGTCGGCGACGCGTGCAGCCACGTTCTCAGGAGCTAGTCTGCCCACTGTGGAGCGCGACGCGCGTGAGCGCGGTCACGTTGCGACGAAGGTTCTGCATCGTCCGGAACGATATCGCCCGGCGGATTGCGGGAAGATGTCACGCCCGCAATGGAACGGGGCCCGTCGAAGGGCCCCGTCCGGTCAGCCGTCGCGCGCCCGCGGATCGCGGACGCGCGGTCCGGCGGATCAGTTGCCGCCGATGTTCGTGAAGCGCGCCTCGGGCCGGTCGTCCGACCGGTGGACGGTGCTCACGTTCTTCTTCATCGCCCACGGCCGCACCTGGTGGTGGATCGGCACGTAGTAGGCGTTGTCGGCGGTCATCTTCAGACCCTCGCGCAGCAGCTCGTCGCGCTTCTTCGGGTCGGTCTCGGTCTTGCTCGCGTCGATGACCGCGTCGAGCTTCGGATCGCTGATGCGACCGAGGTTGAAGTTGCCGTCCGCGCCGGTGGTCTTGGTGCGGACCAGCGACTGCAGCGAGTAGAGCGCGTCATACGTCGCGACGCCCCAGCCCAGCAGGTAGGCGCTGGACTCGTGCTTCTGGATCTTCGGGATGAAGGTCGCGAACGGCATCGCGTTGAGCTTCACCTTCATGCCCGCACGCGCCCACATGCCGACGAGTGCCTGGCAGATCTCCTCGTCGTTCACGTAGCGGTTGTTCGGGCAGTCGAGCGTGAACTCGAAGCCGTTCGGGTAGCCCGCCTCGGCGAGCAGCTTCTTCGCGCCCTCGGCGTCGGCGGGCTTGACCGCGTCGGCCTCCTTGGTCCAGCCGTTGACGCCCGGCGCGACCATGATGCTCGCGGGCATCGACAGCCCGCGCATGATCGTGCGCTGGATCGCGACCCGGTCGACGGCCATGTTCAGCGCGCGGCGGACGCGGACGTCCTTGAAGGGGTTCTTGCCCTTCACGTCCGAGAACTGCAGCTCGTTGTTGAACTGGTCGAGGCCGATGAAGATCGTCCGGACCTCGTGGCCCTCGACGACCTTCAGGTCCTTGTTCTGCTTCAGGCGCGCGACGTCCTGCGTGGGCAGGTCGGTGACGAGGTCGACCTCGCCCGACAGCAGCGCGGCGACGCGGGTGGCGTCTGCCTTGACCGGCGTGTAGACGAGGCGGTCGACGTTGCCGTCCTTCTTGCCCCACCACTTCGGATTGTCGGAGAAGACGATCCGCTGGTCGGGCGACCAGCCGTTGATGATGTAGGGGCCCGTGCCGTTCGTGTTGCGCGACGCGAACGTGTCCTCGCGCGCCTTGTAGTCCTGGACCTTCTCGGACTTGTTCTTCACGGACCAGCCGCGGCTCATGATCCGGAAGTCGATGATGTTGCGCAGCAGGATGGGCTGCGGCGCCTCGAGGATCATGTCGATGGTGTGGTCATCGACCTTCCTGATCTCCTTGATGCCGGTCACGTAGATCTGCATCGTGCCCTGCGGCTGCTTGATGCGATCGAGCGAGAAGATCACGTCGTCCGCGGTGAACGGCGCGCCGTCGTGGAAGGTGACGTTCTTGCGCAGGTTGAAGCGCCACTGCGTGGGGCTGGTCTGCTGCCAGCTGGTCGCGAGCGCGGGCTCGATCGAGTAGTCCTTCCCGTAGCGGGTCAGGCCCTCGTACGCGTGCATCAGGATCGCGTTGGTGGTCGCGTGGTTCTGCGAGTGCGGATCCAGCGTCAGGATGTCGTTCTGCGCCGCCCACCGCAGCGCCTCGGCCTGCGCGGTGCCCGCCACCAGGCCGACGGCCAGCAGCGAAGCGCCCAGCAGCTTCTTCATCGTTTTCATTCGACGGGTTCTCCTCGAGGGGTGCGCCCGCCGGTGGCCCCCGGCGGGCGGGAGCGGCGACTCTATCACGCACTCACGGGTTTTCCACGGAGTCCCCGGGGCGCTCGAGGGTGCGGATCGCGTAGCCGAGACCGCCCGCGCCGACCCCGCGCGTTTCGTCCGTGCAGCGCCAGATCGCGGGGTCCGGTGCGGGGAACCAGGCGTCGCCCTCGACGTCCGCGTCGACCTCGGTGAGCACGATGCGGTCGGCGCGGGGCAGGGCCTGCGCGTAGACCTGCGCGCCGCCGACGACGAAGACCTGCTCGAGGCCGGCGCAGCGCGAGAGCGCCTCGTCGAGCGAGCCCGCGCGCTCGCAGCCGTCGCGCGACCAGCCTGCGTCGCGCGTCAGCACGATCGTGCGGCGACCGGGCAGCGGACGGCCGATCGACTCGAAGGTGCGTCGGCCCATGATCAGCGTGCCGCCC
>JBAXJZ010000113.1:0-9776 GCA_037137595.1 Burkholderiales bacterium
CCTCGCGACCACGCTGCGTCCAGGCCGCGTGCGCGGCCTGCGCGGCCGCCGACACGCGGGCCGCGGCGGCGTCGCCGGCGCGCGCGCGCACCAGCTCGATGACCTCGCGCGTCACGCTGCGCAGCACGGTCATGTTCACGCAGTCCTGCAGCCGCGCCTCGAGCACCACGCCGGCGGGCCCGAGTTCGCGCAGCACCGCGCCGTCGATCCGCCGCTTGAAGTCCTCGAGCCGCGGGTCGCGCAGGTCGGTGGCGCCGCCGGGCAGTTCGTCGACGATGCCCGACAGCGCGATCAGTCCCTTGGCGAGCAGCTCGTCGACGATCTTCGGCAGCTCGCCCGGCCGCACCGCGGCCGGCAGCGCCGCGAGCGGCCGCCGCCCGTCGATCAGCACCAGCACGCGCCGCGCCGGCGCCGACAGCGCATCGCTGCGCTGCTCGATCTCGGCGACGCCGGCGGCGGTCTTCGAGTAGACGAGGCGGGGATCGAGCTGCTCGGCCATCGACGCGCGGGCCTCAGCGCAGCTCGCGCACCAGCAGCTGCTTCAGGCCGGTCAGCTTGCGGTGGAAGAAGTGGTCCGCCCCGGGGATCACGATCACCGGCAGCTCCTGCGGCCGCGCCCAGTCGAGCACCGCGGCGAGCGGCACCGTGTCGTCGACCTCGCCGTGGATGACGATCGTGTCGGCCGGCACCGGCTCGACCGCGAAGCGCGAGGCCGCGGTGCCCACGAAGACCAGCCGCGACGCGGGCGCACCGGCCTCGGCGAGCCGCTTCGCGACCCGCGACTGCACCGCGCTGCCGAACGAGAAGCCCGCCAGCACCAGCGGCATCGACGCGCCCCCGGGCTCGGCCGCACGCGCGGCGGCCACCACCGCGAGCAGGTCGTCGGTCTCGCCGCGGCCCTCGTCGTAGGCCCCCTCGGTGGCGCCCACGCCGCGGAAGTCGGGCCGCCAGCAGACGTGGCCGAGCGCGAGCAGCGCGCGTGCGAGCGTCTGCACGACCTTGTTGTCGCGCGTGCCGCCGTAGAGCGGATGCGGATGTGCGACCACCGCGAGTCCGCGTACCGCCACGCCCTCGTCGGGCCGGTCGACGGCGACGTCGATGCGGCCGACCGGACCGGAGACGCCGACGACCCGGGTGCCGGGATTCATCGTCAGTCGACCTTCAGGCGCTCCACCACCTGGCCGTCGCGCAGGTGGCTCTCGACGATCTCGTCGATGTCCTTCTCGTCGACGAAGGTGTACCAGACGCCTTCGGGATAGACCACGGCCACCGGGCCGAGCTCGCAGCGGTCGAGGCAGCCGGCCTTGTTGACGCGGACCTTGCCGGGGCCGTTCAGGCCCAGCGCCTTCACGCGGGCCTTCGCGTGCGCCTGCAGCGCCTCGGCGCGGTGGTCGGCGCAGCAGGCGCGGCCGTCGTCGCGCTGGTTGAGGCAGAAGAAGATGTGCTTGTCGTAGTGCATCGTCGCTCGGGGGGCGGTGGGGTGCGGCGCACGCGCGTCGCGCTGCGGGGCGGGCCCGTGAGTATGCCGCCGAACCCCGGACGCCGTCGTCGGGGCATGTCCGGAACGCGGTCGTTCACCCCGGCGCGCGCGCGCCGCGCGCGGTCCGCCGCCAGAACCACGCGAGCGCCAGCAGCGGCCAGACGACCGACACGGTGCGCAGCAGCCCGTGCAGGTTCGACAGCTGGCCGGCGCGCATGCCCGCGACCATCGAGTCGAAGTACGGGTCCTCGGGCGCGATGTTGACCAGCACGGCGCCGACCAGCGCGGCCGCGAGCCCGAGCGCCGCGCGCGAGCGCGGACCGAGCGTCTCCAGCCCGTAGAGCAGCGCGATGCCGACGATCAGCCCGCCCTGCGCGCCGGGCGTCAGCCACGCGAAGGGTGCGTTCGTGCCGTAGACCATCTGCGTGGCGAGCGAGCGCAGCCCGCAGGCGACGGTCGCGATGCCGGCCACCAGCACCAGCCGCCGCCGCGGACCCTGGACCAGCGCGAAGGCGATCGCGCCGACCGCGCACAGCGCGCAGATCGTCGAGGCGGCCTCGATCGCGACGCCGTAGCCGGTGGGCGCGTGGGCCGCGCCCCAGAGCCGGTCGGCCGCGCGCGAGAGGTCGGGCGCGTCGGGCAGCTGCAGGCCGTCGAGCAGCCGCTGCAGCGCGGGCTCGACGTGGCCGGTGGCGAACAGCAGCCGCTGCGGCACGAGCTGCGCCGACAGCCACAGCAGCAGCAGCAGCCAGCCGGTGGGCGGGCCCTGCTCGTACCATCGGTCGCGCACCGGCACCGCGACCCGGTCGCCGCGGCGCGCGGCGCGGTTCAGCGTCACGCCCAGCCACGCGCCCCCGGCGGCGCCCGTGCTGTTGGCGATCCAGTCGAGCAGCGAGGGCACCCGCGAGGGCAGGTAGTGCTGGACGGCCTCGAGCGTGAGCGACAGCAGCGAGCCGGCGAGCGCCACCGCGACGAAGCCCGCCCAGGGCCGCACCTGGGGCAGCCACGCGAGGCAGAGCAGCAACGCGAGCACCGCGTAGGCGATCGCGTTGCTCAGCACGTCGAACCAGGTCCACCAGCGCGGCAGGCCGTCGGCGAGGAAGGCGAAGGGATTGCCCGAACCGGGGCGCAGCTCGACGAGCGGCCACAGCGTCGCGAGGGCCACCGCCGCGGCGAACAGCAGGCTGAGCGCCCGCATCAGCGCCGTCGCGCGCGGGGGGGCGGGTGACGCGAGCGGCGTGGTAAACATGGGGCGGTCCGTCCGCGGGGAGCTTACATGATCGATCCCGTGCGCTTCGAGCACGTGGCGCGCATCGACTCGACCAGTTCCGAGCTGATGCGCCGGCCCTTCGGCGCGCGGCCGGCGGCGCCGTGCGCGCTGCTCGCCGACGTGCAGGAGGCCGGCCGCGGGCGCAACGGGCGCCCGTGGATCACCGAGTCCGACCGCGCGATCGCGCTGTCGGTCGCCGTCGAGCGCGAGGTCGACGGCGCCTCGCTGCTCGGCCTGCCGCTGGCCGTCGGCGCGGTCACCGCCGACACGGTGGCCGCCCTCGGCGCGCGGCCTCGGCTCAAGTGGCCGAACGACGTGCTGGTCCTGGCGGCCGGCGGCGGACTCGCGAAGGCGGGCGGCATCCTCGTCGAGGTCCGGCAGCAGGGCGCGCTGCAGCGGGTGGTGGCGGGCGTGGGCCTGAACCTGCTGCCGCAGCCCGGGCTCGCCGCCGACCGGCTGGGCCAGCCCGCGGGCGCGCTGTTCGATCCCGCGCAGCCCCCCGATCGGCTCGGACTGGCGCGGGCGCTGGCCGACGCGCTGGCCGCGCTGGTGCCGGCGTTCGCGCGCGACGGACTGCGACCGTGGCTCGCCCGCTGGCGCGAGCTCGACGCGCTGGCCGACGCGCCGGTGGACCTGCTGCGCCCCGACGGCCGGCGCGAGCCCGGCACCGCGCGCGGCATCGACGACGACGGCGCGCTGCGCGTCGAGCGGTCCGACGGCACGCTGGAGCGCGTGGCGAGCGGCGAAGTGAGCGTTCGGCCCCGGGGCTGAACGCACCGCCGCCGCCCGGGTGGCACGGTGCTTGCGCGGGTCCGTCGCGGCCGGACCGTCGCGCACCGAGTTGGTGCTTCGACGGCGTCCGGCGCCGATCCGGAGTGTCCCCGATGATCCGTTCTTCCCGCCTCGCCGCCGCGCTGCTGGCCGCGGCCTGCGCGCTGCCCATGGCCGCCCTGGCGCAGGGCACGCTGCGCATCGGCATGACCGCCGCCGACATCCCGCTCACCACCGGCCAGGCCGACCAGGGCGGCGAGGGCCAGCGGTTCATGGCCAACACCGTCTACGACCAGCTGGTGATGTGGGACCTCTCCAGCGCCGACAAGCCCTCGACGCTCGTCCCCGGGCTCGCGCTGTCCTGGTCCGCCGATCCGAAGGACCGCACCAAGTGGACCTTCAAGCTGCGGCCCGGCGTGAAGTACCACGACGGCTCGACCTTCGACGCCCAGGCCGTCGTCTGGAACCTCGCGAAGCTGCTCGACGAGAAGTCGCCGCAGTTCGACGCCAAGCAGGCCGCGCAGGGCCGCTCGCGGATCCCGTCGATCGCCTCCTCGCGCGCCATCGACGCGACCACCGTCGAGATCACGACCAAGGAGCCCGACGCCTTCCTGCCCTACCAGCTCGCCTGGATCCCGATGTCCTCGCCCGCGCACTGGGAGAAGCTCGGGAAGGACTGGAACGCCTACGCGAAGACCCCGTCGGGCACCGGCCCCTGGAAGCTGGTGACCTGGACCCCGCGCGAGCGCGCCGAACTGGTGCCCAACCCCGACTACTGGGACAAGGCCCGCGTGCCGAAGCTGGAGAAGCTGGTGCTGGTGCCGCTGCCCGAGGCGAACTCGCGGGTGGCCGCGCTGCGCTCGGGCCAGGTCGACTGGATCGAGGCGCCGCCGCCCGACGCCGTCGCGAGCCTGAAGGGCGCCGGCATGCAGATCGTCACCAACGCCTACCCGCACAACTGGGTCTGGCACCTGTCGATGCTCGAGGGCTCGCCGTTCCGCGACCCGAAGGTGCGCGCCGCGATCAACCTCGCGATCGACCGCGAGGGCCTGAACCAGTTCCTCGGCGGCCTGTCGCTGCCGGCCAAGGGCTTCATGCCGCCCGGCCACGCGTGGTTCGGCAAGGCGACGCCGCTGAAGCACGATCCGGCCGCCGCGAGGAAGCTGCTCGCCGACGCGGGCTACACCGCCGCCAAGCCGCTGACGCTGAAGGTGCTGATCCCGTCGTCCGGCTCGGGGATGATGCAGCCGATCCCGATGAACGAGTTCCTGCAGCAGAACCTGCGCGACGTCGGCGTGAAGGTGGACCTCGAGGTGATCGAGTGGAACGCGCTGCTCGCCGCCTGGCGCGGCGGCGCGAAGGACCCGGCCAACCGCGGCGCGGTGGCGCTGAACTACAGCTACTTCATCCAGGACCCGTTCACCGCGTTCGTGCGGCACGTGAAGTCCGATCTCGTCTCGCCGAAGGGCACGAACTGGGGCTGGTACCAGGACAAGGTCATGGACGATCTGCTGATGGCCGCGCAGACCTCGTTCGACGCGCCGGCGCAGACCGCGGCGCTGCAGAAGCTGCACGAGAAGTTCGTCGAGGACCAGCTCTTCGTGATGGTCACCCACGACGTCAACGCGCGTGCGATGAGCCCGAAGGTGAAGGGCTTCGTGCAGGCGCAGAACTGGTTCCAGAACTTCTCGGGCATCACGATGACGAAGTGAGGGCGAGCGCCCGGCCGCCCGAGGCCGGGCTCGTCAGCGCAGCACGAAGCGCGCGACGAGCGGCTTGCGTCCCGGCAGGGTCAGCGTCGCCACCGCCTTCGTGCCGGGGCCGACCTTGAAGGCGCCCGCGGCCTGCAGCGTGTTGCCGTCGCCGGGCGCGAGCGCGGCCTCGAGCTTCTCCGTGCCGGCGAGCAGTGTCATCTTGCCGCTCGCGCCCTTCAGGTCCACCGGCTTGCCGTGGTCGCGCACGTGCAGCGTCAGCCGGTCGGGCCGCGCGACGAGCTCGACGTCGAGGTCGTTCGACTCGACGACCACGCCACCGTGCTTCGGCGTGAGGTCGTGCCCGCCGGCGGCGTGCACGGGCGACGCGGCGCAGAGGAACAGCACGGCGGCGAGGCCGCCCGCGGCGAGCGGGGCGGCGAGCATCGACGCGACGGTGAGGGCGGCGAACGGCGGGCGGGGCGTCATGGCAGGTCCTTCGTGGCGTGGACGGGGTTTCAGTAGGCGTCGGTGGGCCGGCCGGCGACGAGCCGCTCGAGCGGCGCGCGTCCGAACAGCTTGAACAGGGCCGGGGTGAGCACGGTGTCGAGCAGCGTCGAGCTGATCAGGCCCGAGAAGATCACCACGGCCACCGGGTGCAGGATCTCGGTGCCCGGCTGACCGGCCTCGAGGAGCAGCGGCGCGAGCGCGAGCGCCGCGACCAGCGCGGTCATCAGCACCGGCGTCAGCCGCTCGATCGAGCCGCGCACGATCAGCGCGTCGCCGAAGCGCTCGCCCTCGAACGCGGCCAGGTTCACGTAGTGGCTGACCTTCAGGATGCCGTTGCGCACCGAGATGCCGGCCAGCGTGATGAAGCCGATCAGCGCGGCGATCGACAGCGGCTGGCCCGACAGCCACAGTCCGATCACGCTGCCCACCAGCGCGAGCGGCACGTTCGCCATGATCATCAGCGCCAGCGCGGTCGACCGGTAGCGGCCGTGGAGCACGAGGAAGATCAGCGCGGCCGAGACGATCGACAGCAGCGCGATCAGCCGGGCGGCCTCCTCCTGCGCCTGGAACTGGCCACCCAGGGTCACGAAGTAGCCCTCCGGCAGCCGGGTGTCCGCGACCGCCGCGCGGATGTCGGCGACCACGTCCGACAGCGCGCGTCCCTGCGCGTTGGCCGACAGCACGATCCGACGGCGTCCGTCGTCGCGCGAGATCTGGTTCGGGCCGTCGCTCTCCTCGATCGACGCGAGCCGCGACAACGGCACCTGGCCGAGCGGCGTCTGCACCAGCAGCTCCGCGAGCCCCTCGCTCGCGCGGGCCGCCTCGGGCAGTCGGATCACGAGGTCGAACCGGCGGGTGCCCTCGACGATCTGCGCCATCTTCTGGCCCTCGACGAGCGCCTGCAGCTGGGTGAGCAGCTGCGCGCCCGACAGGCCGTAGCGTGCGGCGGCGTCGTAGTCGATCCGCACCTTGATCTGCGGGGCGAGCACCTGCTTCTCGATCTCGAGGTCGGCGATGCCCGGGATCGTCGCGAGGCGCTCTCGCAGCGCCGCGGCCTGGCCGCGCAGCGTGTCGAGGTCCTCGCCGACGATGCGGATCGCGATCTGCGCGCGCACGCCCGACAGCATGTGGTCGATGCGATGCGAGATCGGCTGGCCGATGTTGATCGCCACCGGCAGGTCGGACAGCCGCGCGCGGATGTCGGCGTAGACCTGCTCGGTCGTGCGCGACGAGGGCTTCAGCCCCACGTCGAGCTCGCTCACGTGCACGCCCTCGGCGTGTTCGTCGAGCTCGGCCCGGCCGCTGCGTCGGCCGACGTGTTCGACCTCGGGCACCCCCTTCACCAGCCGCTCCGCGAGCGACGCGATCCGAACGCTCTCGCCGAGCGTGACGCCCGGGTTCAGCCGCAGGCCGATCAGGATCGAGCCTTCGTTGAACGGCGGCAGGAAGGTCGTCGGGAAGAAGGGCACCGTCGCCGCCGCGCCGAGCACCGCGACGACGCCGGCGGCGAGCATCGTGCGCGGCACCGCGAGCACCCGGCGCAGCATCGCCGCATAGCCGCGCTTGAGCCACGCGACGACGCGGGTGTCGCCGTGTCCGAGCGAGGCCAGCCGCGGCAGCAGCCACGCCGAGAGGACCGGCGTCACGGTGATCGACACCGCCATCGACGCGAGGATCGACACGATGTAGGCCACGCCCAGCGGCACGAAGAGCCGCCCCTCGATGCCCGGCAGCATGAAGAGCGGCACGAACACCAGCACGATGATCGCGGTCGCGTAGACGATGGCGCTGCGCACCTCGAGCGTCGCGTGCGCGACCAGCTCGCCGACGTCGACCCGTCGGCCGGCCGCGCGCGCCTCGCGCAGCCGCCGCAGCACGTTCTCCACCCCCACCACCGCGTCGTCGACCAGCTCGCCGATCGCGATCGCGAGACCGCCGAGCGTCATCGTGTTGATCGACAGGCCGAAGGCCTTGAACACCAGCACCGACGCGAGGATCGACAGCGGGATGGCCGTCAGCGGGATCAGCGTCGTGCGGGCGTTGCCGAGGAACAGGAACAGCACCACCGCCACGACGACGCTCGCGGTGAGCAGCTTGCCCTGCAGGGTGGTGATCGAGGTCTCGATGAAGCTCGCCTGGCGGAAGGTCACGCGGGGCGCCGCCATGCCCGCGGGCAGCGAGCGGCTCATCTCGCCGATCGCGGCCTCGATCGTCGCGGTCAGCGCCACGGTGTCGGCCGTCGGCTGCTTCTGGACGCCGAGGATCACCGCGGGGCCGCCGTCGAAGCCCGCGTCGCCGCGCCGGATGGCCGGCGCGAAGCGCACCTCGGCGACCTGCGACAGCCGCACCGGCGTTCCCCGCGGCGCCGCGATCGCGAGCGACTGCAGGTCGGCCACGCGCGAGGTCCGGCCGATGTTCCGGATCAGGTACTCGCGGCCGCGCACCTCGAGGAAGCCCCCGGAGGTGTTCGACGAATAGCTGCGCAGCGCCGCCTCGAGCGCGTCGAGCGTGACGCCCAGGTCGGCCATCCGACGCGTGTCCGGCTGCACCTGGAACTGCCTCACCTCGCCGCCGATCGGGATCACCTGCGAGACGCCCGGGATCGCCATCAGCCGGGGCCGCAGCACCCAGTCGGCGTACTCGCGGACCGCCATCGGATCGATCCGCTTCGGGTCGACCGGAATCGCGATCATCATGATCTCGCCCATGATCGACGAGACCGGCCCCATTCGCGGCGTGACGCCGGACGGCAGCCCGGCCTCGAGCGCGCCGAGCCGCTCGGACACGCTCTGGCGCGCGCGCCAGATGTCGGTGTCCCAGCCGAACGACACGTAGACGAACGAGAGCCCGGCGCTCGACACCGAGCGCACCGTCTCGACGCCGGGCAGTCCGTTCATCGCGGTCTCGAGCGGGAACGAGATCAGCTGCTCGACCTCCTCGGGCGCCATGCCGCCCGCCTCGGTCATCAGCGTGACCGTCGGGCGGTTCAGGTCGGGAAACACGTCGACGGGCGTGCGCGCGAGCTGCAGCGCGCCGAGCACGAGCAGCACCGCGGCGCCGGCCAGCACGAGCAGCCGGTTGCGCAGGCTCGCCTCCAGGATCCACCGGAACATGTCGGCCTCCGGCTCAGCGGATCTGGTTGAGGAGCGAGGCGCCCTGCACCACCACGCGCTCGCCCGCCCTGACGCCCGCGACGACCGCCACGCTCGCGCCGTCCAGCGGCTCGACGCGCACGGGGCGCGGCTCGAAGCGCTCCGGCGCGACCTTGACCCAGACGATGGTCTCGTTCGCGGGGTTCTTCGCGAGCGCCGAGGTCGACACCGGCACGCCGTCGATGCGCCGCCGGGTCTGCACCTGGACCTTCACCGGGAGGCCGACCGCGAGCCGCGAGAGGTCCGCGCCGCGCGCGCGGAACACCAGCGGCAGCGCCTGCTCGCGCAGCGTGCGGGCCGCGCCCGCGAACTCGAGCGGGATCCGCGTGTCGCCCACCGCGAGGCTCGCCGATGCGACGTCGGCCGCGAGCGCGGGATCGAAGGCGCGGGCCTCGACGAGCAGCCGCGACGGATCGACGATCTCGAACAGCACGTCGCGCGGCTCGACGATCTGGCCGGCCACGGCCGAGCCGGCCGAGACCACGCCCGAGATCGGCGCCACCAGCGGTTCGCGCACCGAGGTCTGTCCGCGCAGCGCGGCGAGCTGGCCGTCGATGCCGGCGAGCGTGGCCTGCGCGGCGTCGAGCTCCTTCTGCGGCACGCTGTCCGACAGCGTGCGCATGCGCTCGAGGTGCTGCACGGCCTGCACGCGCTGCGCCCGCAGCTCGGCCTCGCGGGCCGCCTGGTTGGCCGCCTCGACCGGCGTCGCCACGGTCTGCACGAGCGCCAGCACCTGGCCCGCGCGCACCGACTGGCCGACGATCGGCAGCCTGCCGCCCGCGGGCGCCCCGAGCCGTCCGCCCAGCGCCGACTGCACGCGGCCGCCGGCGCCGGGGTCCATCCGCACCTCGCCGGGCAGCTCGACGGTGCGCGGCAGCGTGCGGGCCTCGCCGACCGCGGTG
>JBAXJZ010000114.1:0-9677 GCA_037137595.1 Burkholderiales bacterium
GCCGAACTCGCGCGCGGCCCCCGCTTCTCGCTGCCGGTGCGCTGCACGCCGGGGTCGGACTGCGCGCTCCTCGACCACGTCGACCACGGCGGCGCCCGCGACTACGCCTGCGGCCCGCGCGCGGTGGCCCGCAGCGTCTTCACCCGCTTCACGCCGCTCGGCGAGCGCCTGGTGCGGCACGACCTGCCGGTGGTGGCCGCGGCCGACGGCCGCGTGGTCTCGCGGGGCGACTCGGGCCTGGTGCTCGACCACGGCGACGGCTGGCGGACGGTCTACCGCTTCGACCTGCGGACGGCCGCCGTCGACGTGGGCGCGGTCGTGCGGCGCGGCGACGCGCTGGGCGCGGTCGGCCCGCATCCCTGGGGCGGCACCCTGCCCTCGGCGCTGATGGGCTTCGCGGTGCTGAAGGACGGCCGCGCCGTCGATCCGTTCCGCCCCGGCGGCGCGGTGGCCGGCGCGTGCGGCGCGCCCGAGGACGCACGCTGGACGCCGGAGGCGCTCGCCGCCCTCGCCTACGTGCCGAGTGCCGTGCTCGACGCGGGCTTCGTCGCGAAGGACGTGGACCTCGCCGCGCTGCAGGCCGGCGACCTGACGCCGGTGACCCGCGACGCGAGCCACCTCGGCTTCTGGGTCCGCCGCGTCGGCATCCGTGCCGGCGACCGCGAGACGGTGCGCATCGTCGACCCGAGCGGCACGCCGGTCGCCGGTCACGTGTTCGACCAGCCGAACGCGCGCCCGAGCGGCGTGCTGCAGATCGCCCGCCGCAATCCCGGCGGCGCCTGGCCGGCCGGCACCTACCGCGCCACCTACTCGCTGATGCGCGACGGCGAGGAGAAGGTGACGCTGGTGCGCGAGCTCGAGCTGCGCTGAGCGGCGCCGCCGCGGCAGCCGCCGCCGGCGGCCGGCAGCACCAGCCGCGCGCCGAGCGCGTAGAGCGCGGCCACGTAGCCCGGCCCGTCGCCGCGCACGCGCAGCGCGCCCGGCGGCGCGTCGAGCACGGTCACCGGTGCGCGCGAGGCCAGGTCGGCGACGCGGGCCGGCTCGACGAGGACGATCGCCTCGACGGTCGGCTCGATCCAGCGCGCGACCGCCGCCATCCCGCCGAACCACGCGGCCAGCACCATGCCGGCCGCGCCGGCGAAGCGCAGCGCGCGGCGCGCGGGCGAGGACCGCGGCTCAGTAGTCGTAGACATGCTCGAGCATCATCCCGGCGGCCGACAGCCCGCGCAGCGTGGCCGCCAGCGCGTCGACGCGGACGTCCACGGCCCGTCGCTCGATCCCCGGTCGCGCCTGCACCGGCACCGCGAGGCGCTGCTCGGCGCCGGGCAGCGGCGGCGCACCCGCGGGCGCGTGCACGGTGACCAGGATCACGTCGTTGCCGGCGATCTCCACCAGGTCGCGCCCGCGACCGGCGAGTCCGGCCAGCACCTCGGTGAACGCGCGGTAGCGCGGCGTCTCGACGATGACCAGCCCGTCGGGCCGACGTTCGACGACGACGATCCGCGGGTCGGCCGCCAGGTCGGTCGCATCGAGCCCGCGGACCACGCTGCGGATCGAGCCCGCGGCCGGCGACAGGCCCGCCAGCGCGCCCAGCGCCTTCGCGTAGACCGCCTTCACCGACCACTCGAGCGTGAGCGCCACGCGTCGCTCGAGGCAGCGCACGATCGACCCGCGCTCGAGGGGCACCTCGGTCCAGAAGCGCGCGAGCGTCGGGCCGAACGGATAGGCATACCACGGCGTCTGGCGCAGGAAGGCCGCGTAGTCCGCGGCCACCGCGTACGCGAAGACATCCTCGCGGGTCGGCTCCGGGCCGCGCAGCGCCTCGGTCGCCGCACCCACGGTCGACTCCCACGCGCCCTTGACCAGCATCTCCGCCCCGAAGCTCGTGCCGATCACGTGCAGCATCGTGCGGACGTCGGCGGTCACCTCGCCGCGCGTGCTCGCCACCCGCATGGTCGCGCACAGCCCGCGCCAGTAGCCGGCCACACTCGCGCGGTAGGCGAAGGCCGACTCGCCCCGGGTCCGCGACACCGCGGCGAGGTCGTCGTAGGCGTGGACGATCGACCACTCGGGGTAGGTGAGCCAGGTGTCGACGGGATTGCGCCGGTCCGCGGCGGGCAGGATCGCCTCGCGCACGGCCGCGGCCGCCGGCTCGCGCGCCTCGACGCAGCGCGTCTCGATCCACGCGATCGGCGCGGCCGCCGCGACGGCGAGCACGAGGGCGGCCGCGAGCGCCGCCCTCGTCATGCGGCGCGCGGGTCTACGCGGCACGCGCCCGGGCCCGCAGGCCGACGGCCATCGCGAGGCCGCCCAGCAGCAGGTGCGGCGCGTTGGCCAGCACCTTGAACCCCAGCGGCAGCGCCTGCACGCCGTAGAGCACGATGCCGAGGTCCAGGTAGCCCGAGCCGGTCGCGAGCCCGAGCAGCCCGTCGGCGAGGTAGAGCGTGCCGAACAGCCGCAGGAACGCGAGCGACGCGCGCCGCGACAGCACCGCCGCGGCCGCCGCCCACAGCGCCGACGCGCCGTGCAGCAGGTCGTCGTAGAGGTCCAGCGCGAACACGCCGAACACCCGGCCCTCCGCGTCGGCGAGGCCGGGCACCTGGTTGAGCAGCGCGACCGCGCCGAGCACCACCGCGTATGCGGCGGCCACGGCACGGACGGGCAGGCGGTCGGGAGCGGTCACGCGCGGGCCCTCACTCGGCGAGGTAGGCGTCCCACAGCGCGTGCCGGAACACGCCCTGCGGGTCGAAGTGCCGCTTGCGCTCGGCGAAGCGCTCGGCGCGCGGATAGACCGCGCGGAACTGGTCGGGCCGCGCGTGCAGCCGGTAGGGCAGGTAGTACGCGCCGCCGATCGCGGCGACGCGGTCGATCAGCGCCTCGGTCAGCGTCAGCATGTCGGCCTCACCCTCCGGCGAGACCTCCTGCGAGAACGACATCACCGCCGCGATCCGATCGACGCCCGAGTACGAGAGCACCGGCGCGTCGTCGGCCGCGACCCAGCGCAGCGTGACGTTGAGGAACTCGGCGCGCGCCTTCGGGATCAGTTCGCGGCAGGCGGCGAGGAAGTCGCCGAAGCGGTCCGGATGCACGAAGTACTCGTGCAGGATGTCGGTGCGGCGGCGGTCGCGGCCCTCGAGGTTGGAGACCGGCTCGTTGATCAGCGAGTTGCGCGTGAACGCGCCCGACACCGCCTTCGGCACCGCGACGGTCTCGGCGAACCAGCGCGCCTTCTTGCCGGTCTCGGAGCCGATCTGCGCGCGGTAGATCTCGCGCGAGACCCCGGTCAGCGCACCTCGCCGCGTCGCCGCGGGCAGGCCCTCGGCCGGCGTGGACTCGGGTCGCCAGGTGACGAGCAGCGCCTCGGTGAACAGCTCCGCGCGCGCGACGTTGAGGCGGCCGTAGAGCATCGTCACCTGAGGGTCGTCGCGCAGCGCGGCGGTGAAGCGGCGCGCGAGCTCGCCCGCCGGCATCCGCTCGAAGCGCGGCCGCATCATCCGGTTCTCGACCACGGCGATCTCCAGGTCGAGCAGGATGCCGACGAGCCCGTAGCCGCCCATCGCCATCGCGAAGAGTTCGGGGTGCTCGGTGCGCGACGCGGTGACGATCGAGCCGTCTGCGAGCATCAGCCGGGCGGCGCGCACGGTGGACCCGAACGGTCCGTACGGCACCGGCCAGCCGTGGGCGTTGACCGAGAACGTCGCGCCCACCGAGAAGTCGCTGTTCGACTGCATGACCGCCGGCGACAGGCCGAGCGGATCGAGCGCGGCGATCACCTGGTGCCAGCGGGCGCCCGCATGCACCCGCGCGATGCCGGCCGCGCGGTCGACCTCGACGCGGTCGGCCTCGAAGGTCACCGCCAGCCCGTTGCGCGCGAGGCTCTGGCCGCCCATGGAGTGGCGCGCCGCGCCCACGACCACCGGCCGGCGCTGCCGCGCCGCCTGCGCGAGTGCGTCGCGCAGCGCGGCGATCCAGGCGTCCTGCGGGTCGGGTCGCACGACCCAATGGCGGAACACCGGCGTGGGCGACAGGCGGCTCGCGTCGTTCATCACGATCCGCGTCTCGGCGCGCGCGGCACCGGGCAGCAGCGCGGCGGGAGCGAGCGTGCCCGCGGCGGCGAGCAGCGAGCGGCGGCGGGGATCGGTCATCGGGACGACGCGGGGTGGCGGGGCGGCCGCGGCGGCGTGCCCGTCGGCCCGGCCGCGAGTGTGAGCCGCCGCCACGGTTCCGACAAGGTTCGCCGACGGCCCGACCCGGAGACCGGGGTCGCGGGCGCGGTACGATCGGCGGCAGACGGAGGCACCCGATGGCGAGCACGCCCTACGCGAGCACGGCCCCGGACCGCGGCGAGGTCGACGCGACCCGCGGCCCGCTGCTGCTGGACTTCGGCACCGACTGGTGCGGCCACTGCGCGGCCGCGCGGCCGCTCACCGACGCGGCGATCGCCGCCCACCCGGCGGTGCGGCACCTGAGGATCGAGGACGGCCCGGGGCGCCGCCTGGGCCGGACCTTCGGCGTGAAGCTCTGGCCCACGCTGGTCTTCCTGCGCGACGGCGCCGAGGTCGCGCGGCTGGTGCGGCCGCGCGACGGCGCGGCGATCGGCGACGCGCTGGCCCGGATCGATCCGACGGCAGGCTGACGCGACGCATCGCCCGGGGCCGCGCGCCGGCCCGGTCAGTACCAGCCGCGGTGCCACCCGTGGTACGGATGGCGCCAGCCCCAGCCGTAGTGCGAGTGGCGGACCCAGACGTAGCCGGGCGCGGGCATCGCGTAGTACGGCGCCGGCGCGACCACCACCGGCGACGGGCCGTAGACGGGCCGGCCGACCGGCGCGACGACGCAGCCGGACAGCAGGGCCGCGCCGAGCGCGGTGGCGGCGAACGGAAGGAGACGGGAGCGGGGCATCACGGGACCTCGGGGTCGGAACCGCCCGCGACGCGCGGGACGGTGGCCTCCCGATTGGAGCCCCGCGACCGGTCACGCGCCCGCGACCGCAGGTATCGGATGTAACCGATCCGCTCGCGGCGGCCCCGGACGCGTCCCGCCCGACCGTTCAGCGCGGCAGCAGGTGCTGCCTCTGCATCCGCTCCAGCCAGTACAGCACGCAGTCCTCGGTGTCGATGCAGCCGTGGAAGCCGTGCTGCCTGAGCTTGATGCCCGAGAGCACCGAGTCGGGCGGGTTGGCGAGGCCGTGCGCGAACGCGCGATCGGTGAACTGCCACGAGCTGCCGACCAGGCCCTCGAGCGTGACGTCGCGCAGGCCGTGCTTCCTCACCACCGCACGCCAGGTGTCCGCGTACGCCGGCATCTCCTTCGTCAGGTTCATCGGCGCGTCGGGACCGGTCCGCATCCCGAAGTGCCGCGCGATCGAGCCCCAGAAGTCCTGCCAGAGCAGCGCGTCGCCGTTGACGACGTTGTAGGTCTCGTTGGCCGCGATCTCGTGCGTGCCCGCCCATTCGGCGACCTGCGCGATCAGCCGGCTGTCGCTGCCGCCGTTGATGTAGCGCCCGCCCCCGGGCCAGGCGAGCGGGCGGTCGAGTTCGCGCATCACCGCCGCGTAGGCGCCGATCGCGGCCACGATGTTCATCGGGCTCGAGACCGCGTAGCCGAAGACGATCTGCGGGCGCAGCACGGTGAAGGTCCACGCCGCCTTCGGTTGCCGCTCGCGCAGCAGGTCCTCCTGCAGCCAGTAGAAGTTCTCGTGCGCGTGCCGCGGCCAGCGCTCCTTGGCCGGCACCGGCGCGGGCTCGACGTGGCCGCCGTAGGCCTTCGTGCCCTGCATCAGCGACACGTGCCGCAGGCCGGGCGCGCTCGCCTCGAGCGCGTCGAGCAGGTTGCGCAGCATCGCGAGGTTCACCGCCATCTGCTCGGGATCGCGCCAGCCCGCGATCAGGTCCGGCTTTTCGTAGAGCGCGGCGAACATCAGGTGCGTGACCTTCGACAGCGCCGGCCCGGCGGCGCGGCACGCGGCCGCGTCGGTCAGGTCGAGCGACAGGTGGGTCGTGCCCTCGGGCAGTTCGGGCGGGCGGCGGCGCGAGACCGCGATCACGTCCCAGTCGGCGAGCGACGCGAAGTGCTCGACCGCCGCGGCCCCGACGACGCCGCCGGCACCCGCGACCAGTACCGTGTGCTTGGCCATGAGTCCCTCCTCAGACCGTCGCCGGCAGGTTCTTCAGCATCGGCGCCAGCGCGTCCGGCACCTCCAGCTCGAAGCCCAGCACCGCCGCCGACAGCGACTTGCCGTAGTTGTCGAGGCACAGGCTGCGCGAGACGCCGCCGCCCAGCGCGCCGTGGCAGACGAAGTTGATCGCGTTCAGGCCGTCGACCGGATAGCGCAGGACCTCGCCCTTGATCGCGCCGCCGTAGAAGCGCTTGAAGCGCTCGGCGGTCAGCTGCTCGACGAGCAGCGGATAGAGCTCGGGCTCGTAGGCGAAGACGGCGATGTTCGACGTGTCGCCCTTGTCGCCCGAGCGGGCGTGCGCGACGTGCTGCAGCTTGACTCGCATGGTGTCAGCTCTCGAAGTAGGACACGGTGGCCGGCACCTGTTCGCGCGGCACCAGCGAGGACCACACGCCGATCACCTCGCGCGTGCGGTCCTGGTGCGGCACGCGCTTGCCGGTGTGCGCGATGCCGGAGACGGCCATGCCGTCGACCTCGCGGCCGACCTTGATCGCCTCCTCCCGGGTCTTCGTGCGGGCGGCAACGCGGACCGCGACCTCGTAGGGCTCGGGCGCGTCGGCGGGCGTGGCGTCGCCGTGGATCGCGTTCAGGCCCAGGAAGTCGATGCGGACGTCCTCGGCCTGCAGGCCGACGATCCGGAACCGCTCCTCGAGCACCCGCTTGGCGAGCCGCGCGCGGCGCAGCGCGCCGGGCCCGGCATAGAAGAACATGTCCTCGCCGATGAAGCCCTCGGTGCAGCCGATCGACACCTTCAGCGTCGGCGTGCGCGGCTTGCCGGAGATGCCCCAGACCTTCACGCGGTCGGGCCCCACCTGCTCGAGCTTCGCGGTGGTGAAGTCGACGACGACGTCGGGCGTGATGTAGTTCGCCGGGTCGTGGACCTCGTAGAGCATCTGCTCCTTGACGGTCTGCAGCGTGACCGCGCCGCCGGTGCCGCCGACCTTGGTGAGGATCGCGCTGCCGTCCTCGCTCACCTCGGCGATCGGGAACGCGAGGTTCCAGGGCTCGGGCACGTCCTTGAAGCCGGGATCGGGAAAGTAGCCGCCGGTGACCTGCGCGCCGCATTCGAGCAGGTGGCCCAGGCCGTTGCCCAGGCCCAGCCGGACGTGATCGAGCGGGTCCCAGCCGAACTCGAACATCAGCGGCGCCATGAAGACCGACGGGTCGGCGACGCGACCGGTGACGACGATGTCCGCGCCCGCCTTCAGCGCCTCGACGATCGGCTCGGCGCCGAGGTAGACCTCGGCCGAGATCAGCGACGGCGCGAGCGACGAGGTGGGCCGGCCGTTCTCGAGGATCGTGTCGGTCAGCTGCAGCACCCGGTCGGTGATCAGGCTGCCCTCGACCGCGGCGACCTTGATGCCCGTGTGCCCCATGCCGCGCAGCAGCTCGACGATCCGCTTCGCCGCACCCGTCGGGTTGATCCAGCCCTGGTTGGTGACGATCTTCGTGCCGTTCCTCATGCAGCCCGGCAGCACCGCGCGCATCCGGTCGTCGAGGTAGGTGTCGTAGCCGGGGAAGGTCGGGTCGCGCCGCGCGCGCACCTGCGCGGCCGACACCGTGGCCTCGGCCATCGTCTCGAAACACAGGTAGTCGAGCGCGCCCTGCTCCGCGTTCAGGCGCGCGGGCTCGATGCGGTCGCCCCACCAGGCCGAGCCGGAGCCGACCCGGATCGTCTTCTTGGTCATCTCAATCCACCTTCACGTTCGCGCGCTGGACGACCGCGCGCCACTTGTCGAGTTCCTTCGCCACGAACGCGCCGAAGGCCGCGGGCGTCCCGCTGCCCGCGATCGCGCCGTCAGCGGCGAAGCGCTGCCGCGTCTCGGGTTCCGCGAGCACCTCGGCGACCGCACGCACGATGGCCGCCTGCACGTCGGCGGGCACGCCCGCCGGCACGAAGAGGCCGTTCCACGCGGTGGCCTCGTAGCCGGCGAGGCCGGCGGCCTCGGCCACCGTGGGCAGCTCCGGTGCGGAGGGCGCGCGCTGCGCGCTGGTGACCGCGATCGCCTTCAGCCGTCCGGCCTTCACCTGCGGCATCGCGGACAGCACCGTGTCGAACATCAGCGCGACCTGGCCGCCGGCGAGGTCGGTGAGCGCGGGCGCGCTGCCCTTGTAGGGCACGTGGGTCATCGGCGCGCCGGCCATCGTCGCGAAGAGCTCGGCGGCGAGGTGCGTCGACTGGCCGTTGCCGGACGACGCATAGGGCAGGCCGCCGTTCCTCGCCTTCGCCGTCGCGATCACGTCGGCCACGGTCGCGGCCGGCGAGGACGCGGGCACGACGAGCACCAGCGGCATGCTGGTGAGCAGCGCGATCGGCGCGAAGTCGCGCCGGATGTCGTAGCCCAGGTTCGGGAACAGCGACGGGTTGATCGCGTGCGCGGTCGTGCCCAGCAGCAGCACCGTACCGTCGGCCGGGCCCTTGGCCGCCGCCTCGGCACCGAGGTTGCCGCCGGCGCCCGGACGGTTGTCGATCACGAAGGGCGTCTTCGTGCGGTCCTGCAGCCGCTGGCCGATCACCCTCGCGACGATGTCGGTCGGCCCGCCCGGCGGATACGGCACGACGATGCGCACCGGCTTCGACGGCCAGACCGGTACGGCGCCCTGCGCACCGGCGTCGCGCGGCGCGAAGCCCGCGAGCGCGGCGGCCGTCGCCGCGGCCAGCGTCGCGAGCCGCGCGGCGGCGATCCAGCGTCCTCGTTCCATCTCTCGTTCCTCCCATCCGTCAGGCGTCAAGGACGGCTGCCGTGTCGCGACCGCCCGCCCGCCTGCGCCGCGTCAGAGTGCCGCGGCGCGGTAGATCAGCGCGTCGACCGCCACGCAGCCCTCGCCG
The DNA here is from genome assembly GCA_037137595.1 of Burkholderiales bacterium. GTDB lineage: Bacteria > Pseudomonadota > Gammaproteobacteria > Burkholderiales > Burkholderiaceae_E > UBA4615. Next base: position 9,009 of record JBAXJZ010000114.1, read on the forward strand.
CGTGCCTTCACGATCACCGGGTTCGCGTCGAGACTCGCCACGCCCGAACCGGGGTCGGCCACCCAGTCGCCGATCGCCGCGGCCGCGCGGCAGAACGCGGCGACGTCCATCGGCGGCTCGCCGCGCACGCCGTCGAGCAGCGGCGCGATCCGCAGCCGGCGCAGCGCGCGCTCGATGCGTTCGGGCGTGAACGGCGCGAGCACGGTCGCCGCGTCGGGCATCGCCTCGACGTACTTGCCGCCGTCGCCGACGACCAGCACCGCGCCGAAGGTGGGATCGAGGTGCGCGCCCACCATCAGCTCGCGCAGCCCCGAGGCCATCGCGGCGACGATCACGCCGTCGAGCGTCTCCCCGGCGCGCGCGGCCGCCTCGACGACCTCGCGGTACGCCGCCTCGACCGCGTCGGCCGAGGCGAGGCCCAGCTTCACGATGCCGAGCTCGGACTTGTGCGCGATCCGGGCCGAGCAGCCCTTGACCACGACCTTCGCCGCGCCCAGCGCCTCGAAGGCCGACCGCGCCTCGGCCGCGCTCGCGCACACGCGGTGCGCCACCGTCGACACGCCGCGCTGCGCGAGCAGCCGAAGGCTCTCGGCCTCGTCGAGCGTCCGGACGGCCGCCGGCGGCGCGCGCCGCGCGGGCGCCGGCAGGTCGGCGGCCTGCGCCGCGCCC